>WJKA01000398.1 GCA_014729375.1 Chitinivibrionales bacterium | reverse complement strand
TCAGCTATTTTTTCCAGTGCAATAGAATAATCAGCCTTGCGATGCCTTCGAAAAATGTTTACGTCGTGCCGAGCCATAGCCGCTTGAGCAAACTCAGGGTCTCCTATTACTGCCGGCCACCCTTTTTCCGAGCCTGACAGTTCAATAAAATCATCTTCAGCAAGTAACCCCGACTTTTCCGGATTGTCTACATCAACCGCTTCTGCAAGATATGAACAATACTTTTTAACAGCATCTTTTTCTGTTCGCCCGAACCTCCGAAGAGCATCCTTCCGATTTTGAAAATCCTTGCCCAGCGAATCAGGCGAATTGACAAGAAAAGCATGCCCGCCCCATCGGTATTTTTTCAATTTCTCAAGCGAAAGAACTTTGCCTCCTCTTAAAGGATTCAAATGAATATATCTGATTAAACGACGTGAATATTCCGAATCCTGACAGAGAACCGATTTGAAGCGGTCTTGATAAAGATATCCGTTTCGTTGATATTTTTTATTAAACCATCGGGCATACCCCCCATTTAAAGGGCGCATCAGCTTGCTTAAGGGATTTTCGTTAGTGCGTATCTGAAGGTGATAATGAGTATCCATAAGGCACCATGCCAGACATTTAAAACCGCATTTTTTCATATTGCCTGCGAAACGCTTGAGGAATTCTATTCTGTCTTCTTCATCGCCGAATATTTTTATTCCATTAATTCCCCGGGCCATCACATGATACATTGATCCCGGCATTTCGAAACGGGCCATTCGTGGCATGATCTGGATTCTCCTTTCATATATTAATACAGCGGCTGTTTTGCTTAGAAAATATTAATTGGAGCTTAAAGTACAAAAGTTCGTCCGTCCCCAAAATTCAATTGCGTTGTTTGATTGCGCTGAGAAATCAAAATCTCTATCAGTTTTGATAATTATACTCCAAGGCTCCGTTCATAGCGAAAAATTTCAACCGCGGCTAGTAAATATATTCTTCGGGCGGAACAGGTGTCCCGCCCGAAGAATATTTTCTATTCTGTAATAAGGCGTTTTACTACAGATGCTCCGGTATTGTTCCGAATGGAAACGTAATACATGCCGGTCGAAATCCCGGGTATCCGACTGGTAAGATTAAAATTTCTTACGGATATATTGTCTTTTCTGTAAAGACATTTTCCAGACAGATCAAACACCGCGATTGAGCTGTTGTTTCCACGTAAGAACTTGATTTCGCCTTTCGGAGTTTTAGCGGCATTTGTTGCATCCAAATCGAAGAGCACATAGGGATCTATGACGTAATATTTCAGCAGATTACCTTCCCGTCCGGTAAAAAGCAGGTGAATATTGCCGTCACGTGCCTGAAAAAGTGTCGGATCGGCATTTTCATGATCGTCACTCACCTCGGAGGGAATCGGAGGCACCTGTCCACTCTGATCCAGAAATGGCCTTTCCAGTACATTTAATTGAATTGCGGCATCCCATGAGCCCCCGAGAGGATCCTGACTGATTGTCACGTTGAGCGCGCTTCGCTTATGTCCGGATCCGGCCAGCACGTGCAGGCCGTTCAGTGGGCTGTCCGGGTTGTCCCAGTCAAGGCTTACGGTACTGATCCCGCAATTCAGGTTCGATATCCCACCGAGGCTGCCGTTCTGGTTAACGGAAACTGTCTGCCATGATCCCCAGGAATCGCCGCCGTTGTCCGAATACCGATATGTTGGTGTATTACAAAAATTTGTACGACTCATACGGATTATTTCCTCGGGATTTCCCTGCGCATCTTTTCCAAGAATAAGCCAGGTCCCGTGCGTATGGCCGTCGGTGCTGTTCCCCTGTATATCGGTCACCTCCCAGTTGCTTCCGCCATCATTTGCATAGTTGTCCGGCGGTACTTTAGTAATATAGGCGTGGCAGTCATATAATCCCTGTCCTTCATCCGATGACGCAAACCAGAGGGTGCCGTCCGGCCACTCCAGGGGATGGTTCATACCGCACTGCATAGTACCCCTGTTATCGCTCCAGTACGATGACTGTGGTGCAAGTGTTCGAGAAGACCACGTAGCGCCGTCATCGGTAGAATATCGAATCGCACCGTCGGCATTACTCGGCGGTCCGCCGAGCCAGTAGTAGGCCAAGATCGGGGCATTTTGGATATTCCGAGGCTGATAAATAACTCCGAAATCGATCTGTCCACCATCTTCGAGAATAATTGGATCGTTCCAGCTCTCCCCGGCAGGCTTGCGAAGGGTATAGGCATGGTTTCCTTCAGCCTCGACGTCTCCACCATTAAAGCCAATTACAATCGTGCCTTGTCGTGTTTCGTCAATACAAGAAGGATGAGCATATGCTATTCTATTGCCGTTAAATCTGGCCGGGGATTGGCCGATATCAATGATCTCACTACGAATGATTGCATCACGAAGCGGTCCCAGATCATTGCTTGCCGGACCGGTGCGCTCCGTTACCCACGATTGACTGAATACACATCCGGTTAAAACCGCAAGTACTATAAAAAGACATTTTTTTTGCATTTTACTGCTGCCAACTAAGTATTTGTGAATCATGCTTTCTCCTTTGCTGAAAGTAGTTGAATGACCTAAAACGAAAACTGATTACCGAATAATTGAAAATTTTCGTATATCCCGTCCCGCAACAGAACAGTAGTATACTCCGGCGGATAATCCCCGGGCGCTCAGGTCGATAGACGCATTGTTGCTCAGGCGAATAGATTGCACAATCTTTCCCCGGGCGTCGTTAATTATCACTTTCATTTCCCGCTTCAGGGGATTGTTTACCGTCAGGACCGTACCGTTGACTTTAAATGACGGTATATCAGTGCTCCATAATGGCTTCCCTCCTGCTTCCGCCATCACCATCCTGACCTTCCGGTTTCGGGCCGGTGTTGACTGTCACCCAGCTCTGTGCCTGAATACCGACTGCGATTGCCGAAATCAGGAATATGTTCCTGGCGATGCAATTTACTGAACACATACTGCCTCCTTTTTTATATGGTAGGTTGTGAAAATATTTTGTCAGGGACATTTTCGATGGCCGACGACTGTTTTTATAAAGATAAGGGGAAAAAAGAAATAATCAGGATATATTTATTGCTTATAT
>WJKA01000397.1 GCA_014729375.1 Chitinivibrionales bacterium | reverse complement strand
GTGTTATGCATGGTCAGACACTGAGTCCCAGTTGTTTGAGCTTTCTGAAAAGCGTTGCTTTATGAATTCCAAGTTTTTTTGCTGCACGCGTTTTGTTGCCCCCTGTATCGGACAGGACCGATTCGATATAGAGCCGTTCGAGGTCTTTGAAGTCCCGCACAGCGGCCAGGGTTTTTGCTGTTTCCTGCTGTACGCGCGGTCCGTCCCTGAACTCTTCGGGAAGGTGTTTGACATCGATTACCCGGCTTTTGCAGAAAATAAACGCATGTTCGATAACATTTTCCAGCTCCCTGATATTTCCGGGAAAAGTATGCGCCATGAGCATGTCAAGGGCTTTTTCTGATATTTTCCGGATATTTTTATGATAGCGTGCATTGAAAAGGCTGATAAAATGATCGCACAGAAGCGGTATATCGCACCGTCGCTCGCAGAGGGTGGGCAGCTTGATATTGAGGACCCTGATCCGGTAAAAGAGGTCTTCGCGGAAACTGCCGTTTTTTACCATTTCCTGAATGTCCCTGTTTGTTGCGGCAATGACACGCACGTCGGCCTTGACAGTCTGGGTGCCTCCGAGCGGCTCGAATACTTTTTCCTGAAGAACCCGCAGCAGTTTCACCTGCATTGCCGTGGAAATATCTCCGATTTCATCCAGAAAAATGGTCCCTCCCTGGGCAAGGGCGAATTTTCCGGGCTTGTCTTTTTTTGCATCCGTAAAAGCCCCGGCTTTGTATCCGAACAGCTCTGATTCAAGGAGTGAGTCGGGAAGCGCACTACAGTTGATCGCAATGAACGGCTTTGATTTCCGCGGCCCCTGGTCGTGAAGTGAACGGGCAATCAGCTCTTTTCCCGTACCGCTTTCACCGGAAATCAGCACTGTTGCAGAAGCCCGGGCCACTTCAGGGAGAATATCGAATATCTCTTTCATTGCAGGACTCCGGCTCACCATGGTGTAAAAATGGTGGCTTTCCCGAAGCTCTTTTTTCAGGTCCATAACAAGCCTGTTTGCCCGGTCTGCTTCATCCCTGGCTGTTTTCAGCCGTGCCTGCTCGGCAAGTTTCCGGTCGGTAATATCCTGGACCTGCACAAGCAGGGTTTGTGTTTCTTTTCCAGCCGACGGCCCCAGCGGCGTGACATGCCATTCACAAAAATTGGTCTCGCCGGTGCCTGACAGGCATATATCGGGCGTGCATTCAGATTCAAAATTGATTTCATTTCCAGAGGAGAGCGCTGCCCGGTCCTTTTCCCCAACATTGACCGAGGAAAAAAGCAAAAATGCACTACGGTGCAGGCCGTGTTTCGTAAGAATGCCTTCAAATGCGGCATTCTGTTCAATGACTGTTCCCTCTCGGGAAAGAAGTGCGATGCCGATCGGCGATTTCTGGAAAATCCCCCGGAATTTCTCTTCGCTGAGTATCAGAAGGTCCTGGGCTTTCTTCTTTTCTGTAATGTCGATAAGGCAGGAGCGCATTCCTGCAGGTTTTCCTTCTTTCAGTATCGGTGAAGAGTTTATCAATGCATAAACAATTTCACCGTCTTTCTTTTTCATTTTATACTCTTTTGCGTTGCCGAAATCACCCGAAACCACATTGGTGAAATCCTCACGCGCCACAGGATGCGATTCAGGAGGCAGGACATCGGCGACATTCAATCCGTTGCGCAGGTCGCTTTCGGTGAACCCGAACAGGTCGAGTCCCCATTTATTGACATAGGTAAATTTCATCTCCATGTCCATTTCAGAAATGACGGCAGGGATTGTCTCCGCGGTTTCCCGGAACCGTTTTTCGCTCTCTGCAAGCTCGATTTCCGCTTTTTTCCGGTCGGTGATATTCCGGGCGACTCCCTGAATTCCGATTGCACTCCCCGACGGGTCCCGCATCAGCCGCGTACTCACCTCGACCCATACATGCGTATTATCGCGGCCGAGCGTCAGAAGCTCATACGGTGTGGTCGGCTCGCTCGTGCGAAGTTTTTCCTTTACTTTTTGACGGGCTGTGTCAAGATAATCACGATGGATTATTTCAGCCATGTTTACACCGGTGATTTCGTCGGCCGTATACCCGTATGTCCGCAGCGCCGCTGCATTTGCAGAAGTAAAATTTCCGTTAAGATCGGTGGTGTAGATTATATCATTGGCGTTTTCGAAAAGATCGCGATACTTTTCTTCACTCTCACGGAGCGCCTCCTCGGTTTTTTTTCGTTCGGTAATGTCGATTAATGAAATAAGCGATTTTTTTGTGCCCGGAATCATGCTGACATTCATCAGGATATCCTTCAGCTCTCCTGATCTATGCTTGAGCCTGAACTCATATTCGCTGGGAATCGTGCTGGCGGCCCCATTGCGGCGCTGTTGATGATACTCCATGAGGCGGGTGAAATCTGTGTTGGTAACAAATTCGGTCCATTTGTGTCCTCTGGTCGCCTCCTCCTGCGGATAGCCGGTCACCTCCTCGAGCTTATGATTGCCCATCGATATGGTCGTATCCTCCTCAACAACCATCATTGCCGTACCGGTATACTCGAATGCAGTCCGGTACCGCTCTTCACTCTTTTTCAGCTCTTCCCGAAGTCTCTCCAGTTCCTCACCCGCGGCTTTAAGTTCGGCAATCCGCTTATGCGCGCGACCCAGCTCCTGGTCGGCATGTACTGTTCCATCTTCAGATGCGTTCATAGCAATCTCCCTTGATTTTGCAAACCCGCTCCTGTATAACCGCTGCTTCCCTGCTGCGGTCCTGCGAAATGAATATACAGCCTGCCCCGACCGTTTCCACTTTTACCGTACAATTACGTCATTACATTTCAATTCATACAAAATATAGCAAAATCCCATCGCTTCGCGCACTCAAAAAAAAATCTTTACTTCATTGAATTAAACAGCGTATCTTTTAAGGGGCCTCATTGCAAGGAGTTTTCATGAACGAAAAAGTATACGCCGATCTTCTGCGGCAATCATTGCAGACCAATGCCGATCGAGACTGCTTTCATATCAAGCGCAACAATGCGTATCAAACCTGGACCTACGGCGATTTTCATCGAGATCTCAACCGCCTGGTTTCGGTCTTGAAATCATTCGGGTATCCGGAGGGATTTACAGCCGCGGTTATCGGCGCGAATTGCCCGGAATGGGTGATCGCGTACCATGGTCCCATGCTTGCGCGCGGGTGTATCGTACCGATCGATCCGAATATTCCCGGACCCGAGATTACAGAAATTATCCGTCTGACCCGCGCGCGTATCGTTTTCTGCTCGCGCATGTATCTTTCATTGTTTGAAAAACTGAAAAGCGAGTTTGATTTTATCGACCGGATTGTCGTGCTTGAACCAGACCCGCCCGACGGCCAGGTCGGCTTTTCGCGCTTTATTGCCGGTGGCGATCCTGATACCGACGCACTCGATTGCTCCCTTTCCCCCGATGACCACCTGGCGATATTATTTACATCAGGAACTACAGGCAAGGCAAAAGGCGTTATGCTCACCCAGCAGAATTTTACGACTGTTTCGCGCTACGGCGTCCCCCGCATGAAAGTCGATTCATCAGATACCATGATTGCAATCCTCCCGCTTCATCACGTATTCGGCTTTGCCGCGTGCTGCGCTGCAACACTGCCGACCGGGATCGACGTTGTATTTATTCCCGCGATCAAAGGTCCGCTTATCCTCGAAGGGCTTAATGATAAAAAAGTCAGCATTCTGCCGGCAGTGCCCCAGATGCTCGAACTTTTTTACGAAAACATCTACCGGAATGTAAATTCCCGGGGCGCGGTGGTGAAAATGATATTCAGCATGCTCAAGGCCGTATCATCATCCGCAGGAACAATCCTGGGCATGAATTTCCGGAAAAAACTGTTCGGTTCTGTTCATAAAAGCTTTGGCGGAAATATTCAGTGTATTATCTCCGGCGGTTCATCGCTCAGGAAACAGTATTTTGACGGGTTCCGGCTTATGGGATTCAATATCGTGGAAGGGTATGGGCTGACCGAGACATTTGGTCCGATTACCCTCTGCCCTGTTGATGGTCCCCGTCAGGCATCGGTGGGGAAAGTGCTTGAAGGCAATGAGATGAAAATCAGCGGGCCGAATGCCGACGGGATTGGTGAAGTGCTTTTCCGGGGGGAAACAGTGTTTCCAGGGTATTATAACAACGATGAAGCAACAAAGGCTGTCTTTGATGACCAGGGATGGTTCCATACGGGCGATCTCGGCAGAATTACCGATGACGGATACCTGTATATCACCGGCCGGGCCAAGGATGTCATTGTTTTGAGTTCCGGGAAAAATGTTTACCCTGAAGAACTCGAGCAGTATTATTCGACATCTCCCCGGATTGAAGAAATCGGGATTTTCGGATGGAAACAAACAAGCGAAGAATCTGTTGCCGCAGTGATTGTTCCCTCAAAAGAAACCAGGACAAGCAATCCGGTAAAGAAATCCACCCGGATTATCAATGAAGAGCTTGCTCGAATGGGACAAAACCTTCCGACGTACAAAAAAATTGGTACATTTGTCGTTTCGTACCAGGCGATCCCCCGCACCACAACTCGAAAAATTATCAAAGGCGAGCTCGAGAAACTTTTTGTTCGGTTGAAAGAACCAGCTATACCCTCCGATGCATCACATGTGCGTCTCTCCTATCCGGAGACGCAAATGATGGAGAGCGTAGAATTCAAAACAATTGCGGAATATATCAAAAAAGTCTCTCCCGGAGTGGACCGTACAGCGCTTACCCCGCGGGCCCATCTGCAACTGGATTGCGCGCTTGATTCCCTGAAAAGTCTTGACCTTGTGTGCATGCTCGAAGAGAAATATTCCTGCACAGTACCGATGGAATCGTTGACAAAAATAGAGACAATCGGCGATGCAGTACGTCTGGTAAACGACCTCAGGAGCAATCCCCGGGAGCAGCAGGCGGCCAAAACAGGGCCGGCTGGCACTGCCCTTCGGCGCAGGCCGGGCGCAAAACGCAGTGAGCGGCTCGAAGATAATTCTACCGCGACCTACCGGATTCTGCCGGATATCCTGTTGAGCATCTGCCGTCTTCTCTGGAATGTACGCGTTCGTGGAACAGAAAATATCCCCGCGGACCATCCGGTCATTTTTGCCGCAAATCACCAGAGTGCGATCGATGTCATGATGCTGGTCGGCGCACTTCCGTGGGAAATCAGAAAAAAAACATTTACAATAGGTAAGATCGAGCTCCGGAAAGCTCCGGTTGTCGGCACGGTTGCCGCAAAATCAAACATGATCCCGGTTGAACGGGATGGTGATATCGCTGAAGCGCTCAAGGCATCGCATATTGTTATCGAAAACAATAAAAACCTCATTATTTTTCCCGAAGGGACCAGAACGCGGGATGGTGAAATCGGTACATTCAAGTCCGGTATCGGGTCCCTGGTCATGGAAACCGGCATCGGAGTGATACCGATACGGATTACGAACGCGTTTGAAGTTTTCCCTGCAGGAAAAATGCCGAAAATATTCGGCGGAAGAAAACACCGGCCCGGGCTCGTTTTCGGCAAAGAATTGACATGCGAAATTCTGAAAGCCGATTTCCCCGGTCTTCAATGCACCGCAGATGATATCGCGCATTCGATCGAAGAAGTCATACGCAGTATGTAGCCCTGTCACGGATATATTTTAGTACCTTTTTTATCCTGATGTTTTGAGGACCATATGATATCGTTTACTGTGAACACAGAAACCCGGAAGGGTGTCAGGGCCGGATTTTTGCTGGAAAATTTTGCGGAAACCCGCAGGGAACAAAACGGCATATCTTTCTCGCTCACCGGACAATGCCCCTGGAAAATTACGCTAACTCCTCCCCCGGGCGATACTGTAACATCGATTTCCTACGAAATAACCACTCCACTCAGGAATTTCCATGAGGTTTTTGTTCCCGACACCGGGCGACTCTATCCGAATGAACGCCAGCTTGTAACATTCTGGGGACGTACCTTTGAGACACGGATCAACAATATCCGTATGCCGGTGTATATTCTGACAGGCCAAAATCGGCGACCATCGTTCATGTTCGGCGTGATCGGGCAGAATTTTGAAACAGATTTTGCCGTTAAAGAACCTGCCATGCGGCGAGCACTGCTGGCATGGATGAAACGGTTCGGCCTTCAGATCCGCAGGGGCGTTGAAGGATTTCCCATTCCGGTGTCTGTTTCAGAAGCAAAAGACGATAATTCAATAACCGAGCATATTTATTTCAGGGAAGGCATCGATTGTTCATTTGACAACTGGCTGTGCGCACTGCGGGACTTTTCCGCACACATGAAAAGGATACTCGGTAAACAGGACAGAACAACCGGTTCCAGCATGGCGCCATACTGGTGCTCATGGACCGACTGGGATTCATCACAGGTAACCGACACGGTTATTCTGGACAATGTACGTGAAGGAGTAAATCTGGGGATATACAATTATATTATCGATGACGGCTGGTTCGGGCCGGGACTGGACAGCGACTTTGATGTCAAACTCAATCTCGGCGACTGGCAGGAGGACCCTGCAAAAATACCCGATTTGAAAAAATTGATCAGTGATATTCACGACCTGGGCGCACGCGCGTTGATCTGGTCTGCACCGCATGCAGTATCTCCGGATTGCGCCAGTTTCGAAAAACGGAAGAAGTATCTCATTCAAATAGAAAAAGGCACGATCGCAAAAACCCACAATGGATATCATCCCCTCTGTTTCATGTGCCCCCAGGCACGGGATATCATGGCTGATATCGCTGCAGGGCTTATTGAAAAATACGGTGCTGACGGCGCCAAATATGACCTGTTTAATAATATCCCCGGACAGGTATGTGTCAGTGAAGACCATGAGCATGATACCTTTTCTCTTGTCGAGGGGCTTGGAAGACTCCTTGAAGCTATTGATTCGAAAACCCGTGCTATTAATCCGGATATTATGACCGAATTAAAACAGAATTACGCCACACCCTGGCTGTTTGAATACGGGACCTGTATCCGTGCCGGTGATACGCCGTACAATCCTGAAGGCAACTTTCTCAGGACCGCCTATATCAACGGCTATACACCATTCAGTTGTAACGACTATCAGACCCTGACGGCAAAAGACACGCCTGCTGAAGCTGCTGCGATTATTATCAAGATGATGGCTGTTGGTATCCCCACATATTCCATGGACCTCAAGTCTCTGGCCGACCATCATAAGAAGTCGCTGAAATTTTACCATCGATGGTACAAGAATAACCGTGAGGCATTTATGCACTATCGCATCCCCCAGGGTCCATCACTTGACATATGGAAGGCAGCCCATGCCGGAAAAGATATCCTCTTTCTGGTAAACAACGCAACGGAAATCAGCCTGAGCGCATCGAAGAAAAGCGATATAGTTAATGGAACGTTTATCAAAAATCTGAGCATTGTATTTGATACTCCGGCCAGTGTTGATATTGCAATCCACAATCCTGCCGCAGACAGGCCCGGTATGCTTCAATATTCCAACACCGCTGCAATAAGCATCCCTGCCCGCACCGGAGACATCATTACTGTAACACCCCACAGCGCGCTATAAGCGCAAAACTGCATCTCTCCTGTCGCACAGACGCAATTTTGCGACAGGCCTATATCTAATGTAATACATTAGATAATAGCTTTAATTAATTAAATATCATGGGTTTAATTTATCTCATTTACACCCTGGCATGCTGCTTGCTTAATTTGACACCGTAAGCAACTTGAGCGGAAAAACAAAACAAAAAACCGCCGGGTTTCTTCAAAAGTCTTTTCAAACACTTTCGGGCCATCCCGGGAATTGCATGCAGGTTCGGATGTTTTGAGAAGGCACGTGTATAAACTGAGTTATTTTCATAATCAAAAAGCAAGGAGTTAATCATGAACTCAGCAATCTTCACAACCGCATCTGAAAACTACCAGGTAGCACAAATTGCATTTGCAGGCCCGGTCACTGAAATACCGGAGGAGAAAAGAAAATACAGTTCCACGCATTATTTCAAAATAGTGAACCATCGCGGGACCTCCTACTGTCATTTCAAAAGCATGGAGTCTGCAAAGAAAGCGAGAAACGCGCTTGCCGCCATGTTGAATACGCTGAAGCCGAATTGTTATAAGTATGGCAGCAGCGCTATCGATGCAAAAAGCGTTCTTTCTTTCAGCAATGTTTTTTCACTGAAAACTCCTCAGAACGACCTGACCCACGCCTTTGTTGTAACAATCGACACGGTCGATGAAAAAAACAGTAAAGTCTGGCTTAAGTTCCGTTCTGAAGAGAATGCCTGGAAAGCTCAGAAAGCATTATTTGCATCGATTTATGCTGCAAATAATATGAAAAAGAACAGTGAAAAGGTTTTAAAAGAAGAAACTGCGGAAGTTGCGGTTGTTGAAGAAAAATCTTCATCAGAAGAAAAGCTTCCGTTTTAATCAAAAACAGTTTTCACTTTCCCTAAGGCCCGTGCACAATGTGCGGGCCTTTTCTGGTTGTTTTGTGGTGTCTCCCCTGTTCTCCGGCCTGCGTAATTCTTATTTTAATCTGAACTCCGCAGTCGGGGGGGATGCGAAATGCAGGTTTAATTGAAGGAGTATTCCGATGGCAACAAAATTTGATCCTGATGTCCTGACAATAGCACCGGAAAAGGAGCTACAGAAGCTTTCTCAATTTATAATCGAGCAGACAGCGCGGGTATATCGAAGAAAAGGGGCTGTTGTCGGACTGAGCGGTGGCATTGACTCTGCGGTTATCGCTGCGGTCTGTGTTCACGCCCTCAGCAAAGATAAGGTTGTCGGCCTTGTCCTGCCTGAAAAGGAGACAAATCCGGTGAGCTGCCGATTTGCCTGTGCGCATGCTGAAGCCATGGGTATCGAGCATAAAATTGTCGACATAACCGATACGGTCGCCAGTGTGTTCAGCTATGAGGAACGCGACTCATTCATACAAAGCCTGGTGCCGGAATATTCTCCGGGTGACAAATATAACATTTCACTTCCGGTCGACCTGCTTGAACGGGATGCAATCAATTTTTATAACCTTCAGGTAAAGCTCCCCAACGGCGGGCTGGCAAAAAAACGGCTGAATCTTGCCGAATTCAGGACAATTACATCATTTGCAAACATCAAAATCCGCGCACGGATGCTTCATTTGTATGCCGAAGCCGAACGTCGAAGCCTTGTTGTGGCGGGTACGACCAACCGCACCGAATTCATTTTAGGCGATTTCTGTAAGTACGGTGACGGCGGCACTGATATCGAGCCGCTTTCGTATTTATATAAAAAACAGATATACCAACTGGCAGAATACCTGAGCGTACCTCCTGAGATTATCAACCGCCGGCCAAGCCCGGATACGTTCAGCCTGCCGGTCAGCGACCAGGAATTTTTTTTCAGGATCCCATTCGACAAGCTTGATTACCTTCTCTACGGCTGGGAGCACGAAATTCCTGCAGAAACCGTTGCCGGCGCGATCGCCATTTCTCCTGAAGCAGGGCTTCGTGCGTATAAAGATTTTTCGTTAAAAAACCGTGCAACCGCACACCTTCGGGAAATGCCGCACACGATAGAATAAGAAGCCGGCAAAACTACGGCGATACTTCAATCAAACCGCCGGCTTCAACACGTTTCTTTTGCGGATGATTCGTGGAGATAATAAAGCTGCCCGGCGATGTCTGCGGAGGACGCTCCCGGATACGAAGTTTCAGTGTGTAATTGACTGTACCGTCCCCATCCTGAACGCTGTCTTTTGTCAACGAGTACGCGACCAGGTGTTTTGAGCCGGTAATATAGGCCTTGTAATAAACAGAATTGACACTGAAATTATCCCTGTTGGTTGTGATCCCAACAGTTTTGCGTGAATCGGCCGGGCCGAATTTGATAAATTCATCAGTAAGAGTTATCACCGGCTCGATCCTGGCTTTCATAACAAAACGAACAAGCTGTTCATTATCGGCATCGGTAAGCACACTCGTGGTTTTTTTGACCAGTCCCTTGAATTGTGAAACATCAACCTTGATTACAATACTGCCCGTATCTCCCGGGCCGATCTTTTTATCAACATCAAATTTTGTGCAGCCGCATCCGGGATGGACTTTGAGAATATATAACGGCTCATCGCCGGGGTTTGTCATAATAAACCTGTGCGAAATAGTATCAACCTGTCCCTGGAGAAAAGTACCGGCGAAATATTCCGTGGTTTCCGCATGGACTATCGGGCCGGCGTGCGCCTGAGTGATGAAAACTGCCATACTTATTATTGTTGTTGCCGGAAAACGCTGCATAGTACCCTCTCCTGCTGCAGACCTGAATGTTTCCGTTTCTGTACACGTTTGAATGTACAACTCCTGTATATGAAAATTCGCATGTTCTGGATTATTATTGTATCGATCGTGAGCCTGGTCCGGATTTTGCATTTCCGACTGCGGCATATAGCAAAGGCAGGGAAAAACCCTGCCTTTGTGATATTTGGTAGCGGGGCCAGGATTTGAACCTGGGACCTTTGGGTTATGAGCCCAACGAGCTACCGGACTGCTCCACCCCGCAGTAGATTCTGTTTTTAAATAACATTGTAAAATAGTTCAGTGAGTAAAACTAAATCAACTATCCGGCATTTTTCCTTTGTTCCCGTCCACTTTTACATCAAGGAGAAGTCGCTGCATATCGGAAAGCGCCTCTCTGATCGGACCGAGATCTTTCATTTTCAACGCCTCTTCACCAAGCTTAACCCAGTTTTCAACTTCATTCTGATAATAGATAATTTTGTCGTTCATTTCCATTATTCTTGCCGCAAGGGCCTGAGCAATGCCGAGTGCGGCAGAAGGGTTCTGTTCAAAATACCTGTTCATATTGTCAATTACCAGGAATTTTGATGCAGTGAGCGCTTTTACCGTTGCTATGCGTCGCTGCGAAAGAAGGGACGCGATCTCTCCGACATAGGAACCTTTCCGGCTTATTTCCGCTACTTTTACTCCCTTGACCGAAACCTCGAGTGTCCCATTAAGCAGCACAAAAAGCTCTTCAGCAAGTTTGCCTTCCTGTATGACAATATCCCCGCCCTGATACTCAACCAGCTTTTTTTCTTCATTAGGCATAAATTTCTTCTCCGGGAAAACCCATGAATAGCACGAACGCATTTTTTATAATAGTACACTGCATTCACTGAGAAAACAACTCTTTTGGAGATTTCGGCTCGGTCCGTACAGATTTATAATTGGAAATCCTGACTTCACCGGGCGGGGCTTTTCTCGGCTTGCGAATATACCGCACCTCGGTAACGTGCACTTCTGCAAATGACGTATGTCTTGCTTTTGAATACCAGACAGCGAGCATTGCAGCTTTACGGATAATATACTCCGGCGGATATGAGGTCCCTTTGGGACGACGGATAAGTACGTGTGATCCTGAGTGGGCGGCTACGTGGAGCCAGATATCCGCGGGCCGGGCAAACCGCGTGGTGAGCTCATCATTCTGCCTAGCATTTCTGCCTGCATATATGTCCCAGTTTTCATCATAAAAATGATAAAAAGGAGTGCTGGCATCCTCCTGTTTCTTTTTTTGTTGCTGTATTCCGGGGACCAGACCAAGCTCCCGGGCACGGCCGGTAATATTTTCCAGCACCGTTTCAGAATCAGTCGAGTCGCTGGTATATAGCACCTCTTCAATATCGGTCTTAAAAGAACTGAGGCGGGTTATACGCTCTTGTGTTTCGGCAACTTTTCTGCAGGCGATATCGTGGCCGCGTTTTGCTTTCTGTGATTTTTTATAATACCATGCAGCATTTTTCCGTAGCGTAAGCCGGGGATTGAGTGAAACCTCGACAGTGTCGCCTGTATGAACATTTTCGAGCTGCAACACCGGAATTCCATTATTGCCGCTGTCGGGAAGGGCAAGAAGTGAATCGGCTATTTGCTTGTAAAACAACCAGTTGCAGCTCTCCTGCCGTTCGATTTTCTGCTTCTCGCATTTGCGTATTTCACGTTTGACAGCACGGCTGCAAATCCGCTTTATCCGCCTGATTTCATCATATGAATGCTCCGTCGCGTTCTCCATGTTTTCCGTCCCCTGATCTGGAAAATTTCTGAAAAAACTGCCTTGACTTTTATTCTTTCTGGTGGTAGAATTTAGGAGTAATTTACTTAAAATACCATCGGTCATCAATCACCGACAACGACGAAGAGAGGGTGCAACAAAATGGTCAACTTCCTTCAGGTAAAATGCCCTGTATGTAAATCAATGTGTGAAATCTATCTGACTACCAATGCATCACTTGTTATCCTCAATTGTCCCACGTGCCTCAAACCGGTTATCTATCATAAAAAGAAATGTCTTCCCTTAACAAAACAGCAAGCTGTTCAAATTGAGACCGCCAGTCATGAGTCTACTATATACAATATTCTTCAGAAAATTATAAATCGCGGCGGGGACCGGAAGCCGGTGCGATCATTTCCTGCCAGAAAACCTGAACCGGTTACCGCATGTCATCAGTCATTTGCACAAGGCGGGATATCGCACGATGATATCACCAATCTGAAAATTGAACTCGAGACATGCTTTGACTCGCGTGCATTCATAGAAAAAATGTGAGATTCCGGGTCCGGTTATGCAGCCGGACTCCCTGGAGCCGCACCCCGGCCCGACCACCGGCTGTCTGTACCATATATAAATGCCTGTTCCGTAAAGTTCCAGACCACAGTAATCGCAAAATCTTCCTTAATTACCCTTTTTCCTGCTCCCCTGTTGTATTTTCCGGGTACATACACCCCGTTTGGAGAAAAAAGCGCTGTTTTTTTTCGTTTCATCCCGGAGGAATTTTCAACTTCAACATGTAGTAAACACGATATGGTGCTCAAATACGAAATCTATGATTATACTCCGGTCCTCGGCTGGTCTGTTTCACGATATGAAACATTTGACACGTGCAAGCGACGTTATTTTTATACGTATTACTCAAAGTACGCCGAAAATGTTTCGCTGTATAAAATCAAACAACTGAAAGCCATGACATCCACTGCGCTCGAAATCGGGAATGTGGTCCATGATATTATCGAGGCATTTCTTCTGCGGCTGCAAAAAAGCGATACATCCATTGATGAGGACCGGTTTTTCACGTACGCGCGTAGTAAAGCTGAAAAGTATTTTTCAACTAAGACATTCCTTGAAATCTATTACGGACATACGGAAAAAATATCGCTCCCTTTTGTTTTCGAGAAAATCGATACCTGCCTGAAAAATTTTCTTCAAAGCCCGATATGCTCCTGGATATACATGAAAGCGTTGACCAACAAAACAAACTGGATGATTGAGCCGCCGGGCTATGGAGAAACGAGGCTGGACGGCCTCAAGGCATACTGCAAAATGGATTTTCTGTTTCCTGTTGACGGCGATATTTATATACTCGACTGGAAAACAGGGCAGAAAGATACCGCCAAGCATTCCAGTCAACTGATCGGTTACGCGGCGGCAGCAGCAAGCAATTTTCATATCCCGTGGAATACTATCTATCCAAAAATCGTGTATCTGTATCCACAGTTTGAAGAATTTGAGCTTGCACTGACAGATAAGGATTTGCACGATTTTTTTGCTGCGGTCCGCCGGCAGACACAGGAGATGAAAGCATATTGCAGAGAGAGTGATCGGAACACACCGTTGCCAATCGATAATTTTCCTCTTTCGCCCTCTCCGTCTCTCTGTTCGTACTGTAATTTTCAGGAGCTCTGTTTTCCTGACCGAAAACCGGTAAAAAAAACGCCCGGAATTGATAATCCGGGCGATACATAACCGGTGCGGTCCCTGCAGGGCAGGTCCTGGTTTTATTCTTCCGCCT
>WJKA01000396.1 GCA_014729375.1 Chitinivibrionales bacterium | reverse complement strand
GTTCCTCCGCGCTCTTCAGGAAGGCGAAATCATGCGCGTGGGCTCCTCCAAAACAATCACGGTCGATGTCAGAATTATATCGGCCACCAATGTGGACCTGGAGAAAGCGGTAGAAAACGGGACCTTCCGCAAGGACCTGTTTTTCCGACTCAATGTCATGCCGGTCACCGTACCTCCAATGCGCGAACGGGGCGAGGATTCCCTGCTGCTTGCCCGGTTTTTCCTCAAACACTATTGTGAATCCATGGGAAATCCCGGCTGTAAATTTTCCCGTGAAGCTGAAAAAGCCATTCTCCTGTATGACTGGCCGGGAAATGTGCGGGAGATTATGAATCGCGTGCAGCGCGCGGTTATCACTGCGGCCGGAAAAGCCGTTTCAAAGGAAGACCTCGGGCTGGAATCCAGCGACGGTCCCGCATATGCCACGCTCAAAGATGCCCGTGAGGAAATTGACAGGGAAATGATAGCGTCTGCAATGCAGCGGTCGCCGGGAAACCTGACAAACGCGGCCAGAATCCTCGATATCGACCGCAAAAGCCTCAGACTGCTGCTGGAGAAATACGGAATGGAGTATTAAATTATGCCGCAGGAATCAAACACCCCGCGCGGTGCGAGTGTGTGGCGTGTTAAATCCCATTAGGAAAATGCTTTGTATACACACAATCATAATTAATTGCGCAAACCATGACTTATTGTGGTTGTACGGGCTTTCAAGTGAACGCCCCTTCTGTAAACATACCTGAAAATGAAAACATGCGCAATTAAATATGTCAGCTTCCTTTTTTCTGCAATTGACATTTCATTGCCTCTTTTTAAGAATCTTAATAGCGGGATAAACACCTCGTCACTGTATTTTCTCTATAACGTATTGAAAATAAAAACGATTGGTGGTTTAAGCGGTCGATATCCAGCGATTACCGGGAAATATTTCCCGAAAATTCGGCGCCGCCTGTAATGTTTGTTTGTCATTTCTCTTTATAAGCCAATCAGTTACAAATCTGGCACGCCATTTGTTCTTCTTATGGGCGCAGTTGATTAGCTGTGGAAAAGAACAACCACAAACCCCAAAAAGGAGGTTCAAATGCGCAAATGTATGCTCATGACCGCTTGTTTGCTCATGCCCCTCACTCTTTGTGCCGATTCATTCTCTTTTAAAATTTCTATCGGTACGCCGATCAGAGAGTGGTGTGATGATTACCGGGATGATGATCTTGTTGAGGTGAAAGAAGTAAGCACGGTCCATGTGTTTTCGTGCGGAAGACGGGTCCGGAAACACAGGGTAATCTATTATAGCTGGGACCGTGACTGTTATATCTATAGTCGCTGGCATTTTGGCGCTGAGATATGCGGCGGATGCTCCTGCGGTCATCATCGGAAAGTGTGTTATGTATATACTCCCCGCCGGCATTGTGCACCGCGGCGAACAAAACATATCTACATACGCAAGAATATCCACAGGCCGTGCTCTAAAACCACCGTGGTTCATCACCGCCGCGGTCCGTGCAGGAAAAAAAGCTGTACGGTAATACATTCATCACCGGCCACGCGACATGGATCATCCAGAAGCATTGTTGTCAAAAAAAGGAGGGCAAAACCGGTATCATCGGGAAGAATCCATCATGCAACATCCCGCGCGCCGGCAAAGAAAGTGACTAAAACAACAAGAACAAACAATACAGTGGTTCAGCTTGGCTCAAATCATACAACGTATAAATCAAAAAGGATAAAAAAGTGGTAGCACATAGAGTATCGACAAGCTTTTTCCTTGTCGCATTCACTGCGACAGTCCTCCACGCTCAGGTGCTCGGGGACCTCGCGCGCACGGAAATGGGTGTCGGTGCGCGCGCCCTTGCCCTGGGCAATAATTACTCGGCCCTTGCCAATGATCCGTCTTCACTGTTCTGGAACCCCGCGGGGATAACATTTGCAAAGAGGAATAATTTCCAGTTGTCATTCGGTGGTCTGCGCGTGGAAAACCGGGTTGAATTCCGTCCAGGAAACACCGTCTCGATCAGCGAGAGCGAAATTTCACGCGTCCAGGCAGGCAATGCCGCCTATGTCCACAATTTCAGTATCGGAAACGATGCGGCCTTCGGAATAGCATATCAGAACCCGTATGCATTTGATGCTGTTCTTGGATATGCCGGGACCTCAGCGGCAGGCAATACTGCGGTTGCTGTTGATAATTGGTATCACTCGATCGGACGCCTTGATTTCTGGACCGGCGGATTCGGCATTCGCATAATTCCGGAAATAGCAGTGGGGCTTGCAGTGTCGCTGGTAACCGGACACAGCGCCGATAAGCTCGAGTTTCTCAAAACAACCAACGGAGAAGTTGCCGATCCGGTCAATGATTATTATCTGGATGACCTTTCCAGGGATTATTGCGGCTATGATGCCCGTCTTGGATTGCGGTTCCGCCCGTCGGACTATCTTGCCCTGGGCATGCGAATTGAATTCCCGTCATATATCGGTTTTTCGGAATGGGTATCCGAGGTTCTGCCTGCCGCGCCGGATGAATCATATTCGTATGCCATGGATGGACATCTTTCAACCGGGTACAGCGGCGCAATCGGCGGCGCGTTTACAACCAGATATACGGTGATAACCGGTGAGGTTACTGCCCGGGCGCCGGATCCGGGGGCCTTTGAAACAGAACCGCAGCATTATTGGAAAATCGGCGCGGGAGCGGGAATAGAAATTCCGTTTATCATGGAATGCCTGAGTCTGCGGGGCGGATACGCATGGAAAGAATACGCTCCGTATCCCTACAGGGTCCATTATGACGGCTATACCGAATCAGAAAACTGTGAGAAATCGAATTCATTCAACGGCGAGCATATGATTTCAGCCGGTATCGGGTATACGGTCGCCGATATGGTCTCCCTGGAGCTTGCCGCCTCGCACCGGTTATATGAATTGTCAACAGCATCGGTACTCGATGAAAAACATCAGTCGCAGCGGGTACTTGGATCGATAGGTATTGTATTTTAAAAGAGCGGAAACCGGAAAACTTGACAGGGAATCCGCTCGACTGTATCTTAAATACAATAAGCAATTAATCTGCAGAGGACAGTATGAAATCGGGCTTTACAATAGCGGCAGCGGCACTCCTTGCATTGATTATGGTTTCCGGAGATGCCGGGGCTGCGGAAAACAGAGAGAAAAACCAGGGTACACAGCCGGCAGCGGCCGGCAAACCTTCAGAAGATACCGGCACGGTGAAACCTGCACCGGTTGTCGATGATACGCCTATTGATCCTGGAATTATAGGACCGCACGCTGATTCATCGGCGAAAACAAACGATACTGCCGGGCATAAAGTGCAGCGGAAAAACCGCCGGAAAAAGAAGACACAATAATCGGTCCGGAAAACGGTTGTCACCTGTTTTCGCCTTCAGGAAATTGTACAACAATCCCTTTTCCCTTGCCCGGCCATCCGGTGTCGAGATTGACGCCATAGGGGCCGATGACAATTCTTGATTTTTCAACTTCCGGATTATTGTCAAAAAAAGCAGGGATTTTATTTTCTCCCCAAAACCCGTTCATGCTGACAAACAGGAGCGTTGGACAGGTCATGCTCTGGACCGTTGCACAGGGGATTTCCCGCTGGCTATAGCCCCGTGATCCGGACAGCGCCGGCAATCCGTCGGGGTTCCATTGTGAAAACGTATAATATGTCCTTCCGGTGCCGGTGTTTCGGTGAAACCGGTTAAGTTCATCCTTGTCGAAATTTCTGAGCAGGCTCTGGACTGTTTGCTCGAAATTGACAGTCCTGGAAAGGTTGCGGACATAGCGAACGCTCAGTCCGAGGGCCGACGCGACATCACGGCACGGATTATCCATGCCGTAGCCATACTTGCTCCTGACAAAATTGACGGCGGCAATATGATTTATGTATCCGCGATGCGCCATCGGCAGCCTGATTTTTGCGGGATCGTGCCGGTGCACCGGCTCCATGGTCCCGTCAACGACAACGAGTATCCGATCGTGGTTCAGCGTGCCGTAATTGCTTGCAGTACTGAATGGAAACGGCTTGACAGGATACAGGGCTTCCCGGCTGAGCTTGAATTCGCTGATATTCATGTCGTCACAAAAGCGGGACGATATCCCTGCAAGAGAAACATGGATTCCTTTTCGAACGATGTCCATGATTATCGGCGCCAGGCAGAACAGGCCGTAGGTTATATTAGGGATAATCCGGATACGTCTTCCCTGATGATGAAAGCGATCATATACCGGCATGATAAATTCATATAACCTGCACGCGTCATCAATCTGCTGCCTATACATTTCTTTGACATGCGGGCCGATTATTGTCCGCATTTCCGGATGTTTCGGCAGTGCCGGCCACTGGTGGTCGATACATTTTTCCCGCAATTGACCCATTGCCAGATCGAATTTCAGCCACAGGTATATTATTGACGGGCGGTCGATTGATTCCTTGCCGTAGCGGTAGCGATGTGCAAAAGTGGTAAACTGCAAATGGCGATCAAGACCACTTTCCGGATCATATTCTTCTTCCTCACGGGCAATTTCAGACCGGCGGTGCGTTAAATCTTTCCATACATGTTCAGGGACAGTGTTCCCCGGCCATTTCCGGAGATATTCCAGAAGAATATCGGTGAGATAGACGCCCTGTTTGGTAC
>WJKA01000395.1 GCA_014729375.1 Chitinivibrionales bacterium | reverse complement strand
GTCCGTAGCTGATTAAAAGAAAGCCCGTCTATCTGAATAACAAGCAGGCCTGGCGGAAGAGGCTTTTTTGCAGGATGTTCCTTTCTCAGGAAACTCTTTAACCATCTGAAACGTAAAATCAAGAAAAGTAATCTCCCGGTACCGGATAAAACTTGCTCTTGTGCTCTTGTAATTAATATCAATAATCATACCAGAAGGCCGGAATTCGAAACGTGAAACCCGGGCTCGTCAAAGGTCGCGAATAGCGATAATGCCGCAGGCATTAAATCTATACGAAGTGAGACTGTGTGACAAATCCGGGAAGCATAGGCAACCTACAGCATAAATTCGAAATGCTGTGGAGATGAATAGTCTGTTCAATAAACCTTCCAGGGGCCCGCCCGAATTTCCAGATATGAAAAAACATTTTCATTTCCGGGAATAACGCGGTTGCATCCTGTAATTCGCCATGACCGGCCCAACTACTGAAATAGTGGTTATAGTGGCATAATCTTTGCGTTCTTACCGGTGAGTTACTGCATTGATTCAAAACTGGCTTCACAAAGCAAAATCTTTTTCAATGGTGCTTATATACAAAGGAGTGTTTGATGGACCATGCGGCAATGCTTTATGAAGAGAAAAGTAATTCGATTGTTCATTGCTTTTTATGCGCGCATAATTGTGCAATCAAGCCGGGGGAGTATGGGTTCTGCGGTGTTCGCCAGAATATTGCCGGTGATTGTATCACATATACATACGGAGAGGTTATTTCCCGGAACATCGACCCGGTAGAAAAAAAACCGCTGTACCATTTTTATCCGGGCACCAGGGCGGCATCCATTGCAACGTCCGGCTGCAATTTCAGATGTTCATTTTGTCAAAATTGGCGGATTTCCCAGTGGAATAATCATGCCGGGGAGGCGGGGGGAATAGAACTGGCTCCCGAAGCCGTTGTCCGTTATGCAAAGCGGAATGGTTGCACAAGCATTGCGTATACCTATACCGAGCCGACAATTTTTTTCGAGTATGCGTATGATATTTCCCGCGTGGCAACGCGAAACGGCTTGAAAAATATTTTTGTCACCAATGGGTATATGACGCCTGCCGCGCTGGAAACGATTGCGCCGTATCTTGATGCATGCAATGTCGATCTGAAATCATTCAGCGATGATTTTTACCGGAAGGTCTGCAGGGCCAGGCTGCAGCCGGTACTGGATTCGATTATCCATATGAAGGAGCTGGGAATGTGGGTGGAAATTACTACGCTTATTGTTCCGGGGCAGAATGACAGTGATGATGAACTCCGGGCTGCGGCAGGCTTTATAGCCGGGGTGAGCACTGAAATTCCGTGGCATATCAACCGCTTTCATCCTGCCTACAATGCGGTCGATATCCCACCGACACCGGATGAAACACTGAACAGAGCGGAAACGATCGGCAGAGAGGCGGGGCTGAAATATGTTTACAGAGGAAACATTTCCCGAGAGGCCGGTACAGTATGTCCCGCCTGCGGTGCGGTGCTTGTCGAGCGGGATTTGCTACAGGGGGTCCGTGTCCGTATACAGGATTCGCGCTGTCCCTCATGCGGCTGCCGGGTTGCCGGACACTGGGGCCGTGAGACCGGAGCACCTGCGCATACAGTGAAAAATGCCTCTCCGGACGGGGAAATGAAATAACAGAAATTTATTTGCGGGAGACGCGTTACTGGAGCATGGTACAGGGAAATACGGCAATACGACGGTTGAAATTACTCGTCGCGCAGGTACAGGATTTTTACCGGTTGACCCTTATGTCGCTCGCCGGCATATTCGGACGTCCGGCATATTTTCACGAGATTGCCCGTCACATGGACGGTGCGGGTACGGGCTCGATCGGCATTGTGGTAATCGTATCGGTGTTTATCGGGATGGCGCTTTCGCTTCAGATAATAACCGAGCTGTCGGTTATGGGGCTCAAGATGTATACAGGTCAGATAATCGGAACAGCGATTATCAGCGAGATCGGGCCGGTGATTATTGCGATAGTATATGCAGGTCGGGTCGGCTCAGGCACCGCGTCCGAGCTGGGATCGATGAAACTCAACCGGCAGGTTGACGCGTTACGGGTTTACGGCGTCGATCCTGTTAAAAAACTGGTTATACCGCGGGTGATCGGCGGAGTTGTTGTCCTTCCCGCACTTACATTTATCGGTGATGTCGCTTCATTGAGCGGCGGTGCGTACATTGCAGTATTTATCCACGACCAGAGCCCGTCGGTGTACTGGAACCAGGTCCGGGCAATCCTGCATCCCAGGTGGATTCTTCCGGGCGGGATCAAACCGCTGGTATTCGGCCTGTTTATTGCATTGATATCCTGTTATACGGGAATCGCGGCCACGGGCGGTTCGCAGGGGCTCCAGCGAGCGACTACCCGTGCGTTTGTCAATTCGGTCATTATGATCATAATCCTGGATTTTGTTGTGACCAGGATGATTCTTTTTTTTATGGGGAACATGTAATGATACACTTTGACAATGTGGTATTCGCCAGGGAACAGCGGACAATACTCGACCGGATAAGTTTTGCTGTTGCATTTAACGAGCGGGTGGCGATCCTCGGAGGGAGTGGCGAGGGAAAAACAACGATACTCAAGCTGATTATCGGCCTTGAACTGCCCGACAGCGGGGAAATAACAGTAGCGGGCGAGTCGCTGGCCGGCAGCAGTGAGCGGCGCTTACAGGTGCTGCGGCGGAAATTCGGCGTGGTATTCCAGGAAGGTGCGCTGTTCGATTCACTCTCGGTGGGCGAAAATGTGGCGTTTCCTTTGCGTGAAGCCGGAGTGCATGATCCCGTCCGGCTTGAGGAAAAAGTGAGAGGATTACTGCGAAAAGTCGGGATTGAACATGCAATCGGTTATATGCCCGAGGAGTTGAGTGGCGGCATGCGCCGCAGGACAGCAATCGCACGGGCGCTGGCAACCGAGCAGTCAAAGATATTTTTATATGATGAACCGACTGCGGACCTCGATCCCGTTAACGCTGCTATTATTCGAGATTTGATCAATAATTTATCCGGCGACGGCCGCGGTTTTATTGAAGTAACGCACAGTGTCCCGGATGCATTGAGAACCGCCCGGCGGTTTCTTTTTATCCAAAACGGTTCGATATTGCTTGACGGGGATGCCCGGCAGCTTAAATCGACCGGAAATAAATCGGTAAAGGACTTTGTTCGCAAAGCACTTTGAACGGGAAATATACTCATGCAGCAAAGCACAACAAATTTATTCAACAGGAAAAAAGAGCTTGCATGGGCTTCACTGAAAGCCGGTATTATCATTACGACAGGTGCAGGTATTCTTTTTGTTGCGATCTTTTTTTCCGGTGCAACTTCCACGTTGTTTGTCCCGCAAGAAAGCCATTTTGTGCATTTTGAAAATGTCGGCGGATTGCGCACCGGTTCGCCGGTATGGCTTCTGGGCGTGGAAATCGGTACGGTCGGCGAGATCAGGTTCAGCGATACGGCAACGGTCGTTACCCTTTCCGTCAACAGGGCGAGTCTGGACTATATTCACGCCGATGCCGAGGCTTCTATTCAGAACATGGGTATTCTTGGTGATAAGTATGTCGAAATCGATCCCGGTACAAAACGGTTTGTGACTGTTGTTAAAAAGCAGACAATTCGCGGAAAAACAGCACCGGCATTCGACGATATCATGCACACAAGCGCTCGATCGATTACCGAAGTCCGCAGTTTTGTAGCGCGTATCGACAGCATAGTCAAGCATGTCGAGCAGGGAGAAGGGAGTCTTTCCAAATTGATAAAAAGCCAGGAATTTTATCAGGCGGTATATTCATCGATCAACAGCCTGTCGATTATCCTGCAGGATATCCGCCGGGCCGACGGCTCGCTGCGCCGGGCGATCGAGGATCCGTCACTGTATAAAGAAGTCCTGGCCGCGACCGGATCGATAAAGCGTTTCAGCACGGTGCTCAATGATTCGACCGGGCCGGTACAGAAAATCCTGGGCGATCCTGAGCTGTATGCAAAAATCAAAACTTCGCTCGGTCATCTGGAGAACATCACCGCCCGGCTCGAAAGCGGCCACGGCATTCTGGGCAGTCTGAGTAGAAGCGATACCCTTGCCCGCAACCTCGAAAACACGCTGAAAAATATGGATGCATTACTTAAGGATATCAGAAACAATCCGGAAAAATATTTCGAATTTTCGATATTTTAACAGTACTTCAACCAGGAGGAACCATGCAAACACAGACTGAAACCGCCTATGAAATCCAGCCCGACACGCGTATTGCCATACATAAAGGGATCAAAATGCCGATACTGGGATTCGGTACATTTCGGCTCGATGCAGGCGCTGAAACCGAAGGGCCGGTATTGAACGCACTAAATTCCGGATACCGTCTGGTTGACACAGCGGCTGTTTACCGGAATGAGGCCGATGTGGGCAGGGCAATCCGCGACAGCGGCATACCCAGAGAGGATATTTTTGTGACCACTAAATTGTGGAAAGACGCGCACGGTGCGGACAGGGCCCGCGATGCATTCAATAAAAGCCTTGATGCATTGAAAACAGACTATATCGACCTGTATCTTATCCACTGGCCAGACGGCGGCAACCTGGTGGAAACCTGGGAAACAATGATCGAGCTCGTACAGGGGGACACCTGCCGGGCAATCGGGGTCAGTAATTTCAGGAAAGAGCATATTGAAGAAATTACCCGGGCAACCTCAGTACGGCCGTCCGTAAACCAGATCAAGTTCAATGTGTATGAATATCCGCAGGAGCTTGCAGAATACTGCATGATCAACAACATTGCTGTTGAAGCTTATTCTCCGCTGGGGCAGGGAAAATACGATCCTGATGAGCGATTGAAATCCATCGCAGTCAAGCTTGGGCGGAGCACCGCGCAGGTAATGCTCCGGTGGATCCTGCAGAAAGGAATTATCGCGATCCCGCGTTCGTCACAACAACAGCATATCGCGGAAAACATGGACGTGTTCGGATTTGCAATACCCCGTGATGACATGATGGTTCTTGACAGTATATAATGTTTGCCGCCGCTGCCTGCCCGGTGTAATGAGAGTTGAGGCAGCCGTGGACCCAAAGCGGTTTGCTGCTGGATGAAACCGAATGGCAAGGGAGAAAAGGCCGGTAGGAGTGGGGAAATTGCTTTATTATTCCTGGGTATCATCCATGATTTTTGCATAGAGTTCAAATACGTCTCCGGCCCTGCAGAGCTGGGTCCCCGGAGTCATGACTGCGGCCGCGCCTGCGGCCAGGCCCATGCGGATGGAATCGTTTATGCTGTTGCCCGCTGCAAGTGCATAGGTAATGCCGCCGACCATACTGTCTCCCGCGCCGATAACGCTTCGAATTTCCACCGTAGGGGTATGCAGTCGGGTGATCGATGTGCCGTTTGCCACCAGCGCACCGCCCGCGCCGAGTGACAAAACGATAATCTCAGCGACATTGTCCGCGATACACTTTTTCAGGGCTGCTATAATCCTGTTTTCATCCTTGTAACGCCTCCACGCCGGCAACGATATCGAGCAGCTCAGCGGTGATCGAGCTTTGCCGCTCTCTGTTGTAAACCATGCGGAGTTCGGAAAGGCGGTCGGTGATATTTTTCTCTGCTGCCTGCATGGCGGCAAGCCGCGCGGCATTTTCCGCGGCAAGCGTGTCGATAAACGCGCGGACAATGCCGGTGAATATTAAATTCCGCAATATCGCGCGGTAGACATCATTGAAATTTCCCGCGCACAGAGGCGCTGCCCGGGAATCCCGGGCGCGACCGGCCAGGGATCGGACAAGCGACCTGTCGACCGGGAACAGCGTTGCATATCCCGGTTCATGCGAGCCTGCAGATACCGGACGGTTGAAAAAAATTTCGATCCGGGACACGCTGCGGTTTTCACGTAACTCATCAAGCGATGCAATGATATCATATACACTATCGGAAACATTGCGCAGCGACGCGGGATAGTCGCCCGACTTAACAACCCGGAAGCCACCGGTTTTGAGTGACCCGGCCATCCGTTCACCAAAAACAAATATATCGGGACTGTCGTGTGCAATTGCTATTTTTTGAATGTGCTTATCTACAAAATTCAAAAGCTGTTCGTCAAACGGACCGGCCATAGACTGTTCTGCGCCGCAGATAATAAGTACCGGTTTCTCCCTGTGTACGCTCCGCACGCCGGGCAGGTCTGATGAATAAAACCGGAACAGGCCGTGCAGCGCGGCATAAATACACGCAGAATAGCGCTCGACCGCGGCGGCGGCCTTTTCATAATGATGTATATTGACCGCAGCGAGCGCTTTCATGGTACCGACAACGCTTCCCATCTGCTCGGTGCCGGCAATTGTCCGTTTGAGTCTGTTAAGTTCGGCCATACGGTTCTGTTCCGGTTATTATTGTGAGCCGTTCCGGTGCTGTTCGAGGTCCTGCCGGAGCTCATCAACAATCTGCCCGGTTTCCTCACCGGTAAGCGTTTCTCCTGTGCATATTTTGTCTCCGAGATTCTGGAACCGTTCCGCTGCAGTCCGCCGGACAGCGGCTTTGGCTCCGGTGACCTTTTCAAGCGGGATCGCATCGAACAGGCCCTCTGATGTTGCCAGAAGAACGGCAATTTGTTCGATCACGGGCATCGGGTCGAACTGGTCCTGTTTGAAAATTTCCCGCACCCGTTTTCCACGTTCCAGCGCTTTCTTCGTATCTTCATCGAGTCGGGTGCCGAACCGTGAGAATGCCTCGAGCTCTTCGAACTGGGAATACTGCAGGCGAAGGTCTGCGGCCACGCTCCGATATGCGGGTAGCTGGGTTTTCCCTCCCACTCTGGAGACCGATTTACCAACGTCAACCGCGGGCAGCACTCCCTGCTGGAAGAGTGATGGATTGACATAAATCTGGCCGTCGGTGATTGAGATCAGGTTTGTTGGAATATATGCCGAGACATTCTGGGCCTGGGTCTCGACAACCGGTAATGCGGTAAGCGAACCGCCGCCGTGTTTATCGTTGAGGTGGGTCGAGCGCTCGAGCAGCCGGGAGTGGATATAAAAAATATCCCCGGGATAAGCTTCCCGTGCCGGCGGCCTTCTGAGCAGCAGTGAAATTTCACGGTACGCGCGGGCGTGTTTGGTAAGATCATCATACACAACCAGCGCATCATCGCCGCGCTCCATGAAATATTCTCCCACCGCGGTTGCTGCATATGGAGCGAGAAATCTCAATCCCGGAGAATCCTCTTCAGTTGCGGCAATTACCGCAGTATACTCGAGTGCATCATATTTATTCAGATCGGTGATAATCCGTGCGATTGCGGAATTGCGTTGCCCGATCGCGCAGTAGATACACACCATGTTTTTCTGTTTCTGATTGATAATCGTGTCGAGGGCGACAGCGGTTTTTCCTGATTGACGGTCTCCGAGAATGAGCTCGCGCTGCCCGCGTCCTACCGGAATGAGCGCATCGATTACCTGAATCCCGGTTTGAACGGGAACCGTAACCGGGCTTCTGTCCATAATCGATGGTGCGATTTTTTCTACCGGCCGGTGTCCGGTCGCAGGTATTGGGCCCTTGTTGTCAAGGGGGCGTCCCAGCGGGTCCATCACCCGCGAAATCACTTCCTGCCCGACCCCGATCCCGGCAGTCTGCCCGGTCCGGCGGGCGAACTCGCCTGCGGTAACCCCGATATTTTTATCGAGTATTACCGCGGAAATCCGGTCGTGTTCCAGATTAAAAGCCAGGGCCGCGGCCCCCGAATCGAATTGTATCAGCTCCTGGTGCTGTACTCCGGGAAGTCCGGACAGGCGGGCAATGCCCGAGCCGATGGATTCTGTTATGCCGTATTCCCGTATGCAGGGAGTATATGAAAATCCGGCAATATGATCGCCGGTAAATCTCAGCGAACCGGTAAGCCGGTCGATCATATCACGGGGGCCGGGGCGTTTGTCTTTCTGTGCCGAATAAACTGTATCGGTTGCCATGAACTAAACCTGTTTTTTTGCTGTGCTTTCTGGTGAACCAGTGATTTCGGCCTCAAGATGCTCGTGAAAGGAACGAATGTAGTCATCAATACTCCATCCGATTTTTTTGCCGTCTGTACGTATCTCTATCCCGAGTTTCATGCGTTCATCATGACTGAAATCCAGGGCAGGCGTATTATCTGCAACAGAATGCAGTGCTTTTTCAATTTCCTTTTTGTCATTGTCTATTAATTCGTGGCCGGAAACGACCGAGAGCTTTCCCGGTGCTGAAGACACCAGCCGCCTGACTGGTTCGCGCGTGGTATTTTCAGAAAGCTTATTAACAAATGCATGTGTCACGCCCCGGTGAAT
>WJKA01000394.1 GCA_014729375.1 Chitinivibrionales bacterium | reverse complement strand
GCGAATACATCGTTTGCAAAAGATACACCGGTTCCGCTCGAGAACAAGTTTAGCATTGCCTGCATCAAGTTTCCGCGGCTTGAATGTAAATTTGAAACGCGGGGCCATAATTTTGAAGCGGTACGCCATTGCCTGGAGTTCGCAGTCGCCGCTTTTTTCGCATGCGGGACAGAAATGATTGCCTTCAACAAGGAGCATTTCGAGAATGACTTTTCGCATTTCGGTAATTTCATCCGTATCATTTTCAACATTCATGCCTTCAGCAACGTCGGTAGTGCATGCAGCCATAAAGGAGCCGTTGACCTTTACCGTACATATTCGACATGTTCCTGCAGGTGTCAATCCTTCAAAATGACAGAGCGTGGGGATATAGACGCCGTTTGCTTTGGCCGCATCCACAATATTCTGTCCGGAATCGGCTGTGCACGCTTTTCCGTCGATTGTGAAATTAATTTTATCGTTCATTATCGTACCTCTTTATTTAAGATTAGGAGTTCTTCCGGCATAATCACATGAATCGGCAACCGCCGCTTCGAGGTCGAAACCTGTATCATAATCTACATCTTTTTTCAGTACTGAATCGAATTCATCCCTGAAATGATTGATAAGGTTTACCACCGGATTCGATGCCGTCTGGCCGAGTCCGCACCGGCTGGCAGTTTTCATAACTGAACCGATTGCAAGGATTTCGTCGAGATCATTTTCAACTCCGTGGCCATTCATGATTTTTTCGAACTTCTGTTTAAGCAGTACTGTTCCCGACCTGCATGGTACGCATGCGCCACAGGACTCTTCGGCAAAGAAATCGACAAAATTGCGGGCAATATCAAGCACATTTCTGGAGTTGTCGATTACGATAATTGAACCGCCGGTCGGAAGATCGCTGAAATCTATTGTGCGGTCGAATTCCTTTGGCGGGACAAGTGTTCCCGAGGGGCCGCCGACCTGGACTGCCTTGGTATTTCGTGCACTGCACAGCTTGAGCATTTCGCGGACGCTCAATCCCCATTCGACTTCATAAATGCCCGGTTGTTCGCAGTCGCCGGAGATACTGAGTACTTTTGTTCCTGATGATCTGTCGGTTCCCAGGGTACGGTACCACTCAGCGCCGTTGAGTACTATCCGGGCTGCAGCGCAGAATGTTTCGACATTGTTGACCGCTGTCGGCTGGTCAAGATATCCTTTTGTGACAGGGAACGGCGGACGATTCCGCGGTTCTCCCCGCTTGCCTTCGGCCGATTCAATCAATGCCGACTCTTCACCACACACGTATGCACCCGCGCCGAACTGGATTCTGATGTCAAAATCGAACCCGTCATTGCCGGCGATGGATTTTCCCAGAAAGTTCTTTGAGCGGTAATCGTCAAGTACGGATTCGAGATATTTTTTCAGATACATGTATTCTGCACGGAGATAAATGATTCCTTCCTGCGCACCGATCGAAAAAGCGGCAATAATCATTCCTTCAATCATAAGCCCGGCTCTTTCGGTGAGGATTACCCTGTCTTTAAATGTACCCGGTTCACCTTCGTCTGCATTACAGATAATAAAATGTTTGTCGCCCCGGGCCTTGCGGCAGAATTCCCATTTCATTCCAGCGGGAAATCCTGCACCGCCGCGCCCGCGGAGATTGGATTCTTTAACTTCTTTGATAATATCGTCCGGCGACATTTCCAGTGCCTTTTTGACCGCACTTCCCTGCGAAAAATCATCAAAAACTACCGGTCCGGTTTTGCGAATGTTATTGCAAACCATCGACTTTACAACTTCGGATGAATTGTTGCCGTCACCATACCCGGCAATCATTTCCGGGACCGGTTTACCGGCTTTCATGCCGGCAACAAGCTCGCCTGCTTTCTGCGGAGTAAGGCCGGTAAAAGGAATACCGTTTATCAACGCGGCGGGCTCCTGGTCGTTCATGCCGATATCGGCTGTTGTGTGAAGCCCGATCAGGCCATCCTCCGTGATTTCGCCGAATTTGCAGCCGGCAGCCTTCTCAAACGCAGCGGCAACCTCTGCTCGCCCTTTCATCGTCGCAACCGCACTATCGTTCAGATAAATTGCATATTTGCCGACAGGTGCGGTTGAAAAGAAATGGTAAAACGACAGGGTCTGCTGAATATCGACTCTGGATATTCCCAACTGCTTCGATAATGCACTGATTGCATCATCGGAAATCGACCCGGAATCCATATGAATATCAATGAGCATATCCATAAGGCGTGACGGATCGCTGTTGTGTTTCTGGACAATAGCGGAAATGTCTGCCATAAACGAAAACACCTTTTGTTATAGTTGTATATATACAGGTTTTCTAAACATGTCTTTCACGGGATATAATATAATTTATTGTTCCAAAAAGGAACATAAAAACAGAAAAATCATGTTATATTTTCCAGTTGCAGCACTATAAACGGTGCAGATAGCCGCATAAAACGGCCCAGTTTTTCTCTAATCCTAATAAAAACAACTACTTAAACTGAATTCTGGTTAATCGGCCATTTGAGCTTGTTTATAGTTCTTTCGCTTTTTCTTCAGCGTTAACGAAATAAATAAGATTCTCAAGTTCTACTTCGAGATTAACATTGGTAACTACAATTCCGGTCGGTCCTTTAAAGTGAATTGGAGCAAAGTTGAGAATTCCTTTAATGCCGGCTGCCACCAGCATATCAAAAGCCTGCCTGGCTGCGATATAGGGAACGGCAATTATGCCGATTCTGATATCGTTTTTAATAATAAAGTCTTGGAGTTCGTGCAGGTGAAAAACCGGAACCGATATTTGGTTGTCGGCTTTTTCCGGATCGATATCAAAACCAGCAACAATTTCTATTCCGCTTTTCTTGAACCCTTCGTATTCCATCAATGCTCTACCGATTCTTCCGATACCCACGATAACGACTTTCTGGTTTCCGTTTTTTCCGAGAATTGCATTGAGATTTTGAATGAGTTCATCGATTTGATATCCCCCGCGTTTACTTCCGGTAATTCCGAACAGGGAGAAATCTTTTCGGACCTGGGATGCAGTTTCGCCGGCGGCATCGGCTATGTTATCAGAAAAAGCTTTTACAAACCCTATTTTTTCCAGGCGATACAGGGCATTTTTATATCGCGACAGTCGGAGGATACAGTTTCTGATTTTACTGCTGCTTTTCTGGTCAAACATAGAAATATGGCTAGGTTAAGGG
>WJKA01000032.1 GCA_014729375.1 Chitinivibrionales bacterium | reverse complement strand
TGAATTCATTTCTGGGTGACGGCATTACACGCATAAGCAGGATGCCGACTGTTTTGCCGTTTTCGGCAAAAGCCGGCCTTCCAAGCCCGTCAAAAACAGCAGTACCGTCGGGAATATAAAAAAACCGCGGCTTTTGCACGGTCGCTTTTATGCGGCAGAGGGTCACCGATGCTTCTCTTCCGGCAGCTTTGCCCAGGCGGCCGAGTACGATGCACGTCTGAAGAATTGTTGCCCGGGTTGAATTGGAAAAATCGATACAGGTGAGATCATTCACCGTTGAATCTACCGGTTCGATAAAAACCAGATCGAGATCGCGGTCTCGTATCAATACTTTTGCCTGTAATTCATCGCCATCGGGCATAAGCATCTTAACATCGGAAATTTTCGTTTCAAAACTGAAATCAGGGCTGTCTTCTCCGCCAAAGCCCACAGATGAATTTGCGAATGGGTCGGTAACAAAAAGGGAAACGATAGTGAGGCCTGATTGATTGATAATAACGCCGGCAGCCTCCTGCTTCTGTTCACCCCGGTCCATTTCCTTTCCGGAAACGACCATTCGTTGGCGGGTGACAAGTTTCACCGTGACGACCGCATCGCTGTATTCTGCATATATTTTCCGTGCACGATTTTCTATTGGTTCGCGTGCAAAGACCCCGGTCAGTAATACGCCGGAAACAAACAGCAATGCGTATTTCATTTTTTATTCCAATCCGGTTCAATTTCGAGAAAAAGCGTATGGATCCCGCGTCTGACCTGAAACACGGCATACGGCTCTTTCATTTTTTCTATGGATTTCATTGTTGTTTCCAGCTCGGCAATAGCGGCAACCGGTTTTTTATTTATGGAAAGGATAATATCTCCGACTGCGAGATTTCCCAGCGCTGCCCATCCGCCCTGATCGACAATCTCGACAATAACGCCCTTCAGTGACTGGTCAAAATCATTGTTTACCCGGTCGAAATAGGAAATATTTCGTGCTGTAAATTCAAAATTATTGTCACGAAACTTTTTCATTTCTCGCGAGGGCTGTGGTGATTTGACAAGAGTTACTTTTTTCGTAATTTCCTTTTTGTCCCGCAGTATTCCAAGCGAAACAACGCTGCCTGTTTTATAATCCCGGATCCTGGCATTAAAAAACTCGACATCCTCAGGTTCCGATACATCAAGCCTCTCGTTGTCGAGCATGGTAATGACATCACCAACTTTCAACCCGGAGTTTTCCGTTCTGCTGTCGGGATAAATTCTGGTTATCCGTACACCGCTTTTTCCGGGGATTCCAAGGTGCGCTGCGATATCTGATGTCAGCACCTGCACTGATATTGGAAGCCAGGCCTTGCGTACTTCATACCCGTAATCATACATTTCTCTGGTGCCGATTTTTACAATGGTCAGGCGCTGCTCTTCTTTGCGCTCAAATGCAACCAGCACCGGAACTCCGTTCCCGGCGGTATCGGTTATTGTGCTGGTAGCAGCAGCAAGCTCGTGAATGTTTCGTACCGGGGTACCATTTACCTTGACGATAATATCGTTTGAGATTATTGACGGCCGCGCTTCGTCGCACGGCCCGCCCGGGCGGAGTGATGTGACAAGAACACCGTCCTGAGAATCCCGCTTCATCTCTTTGGCCGCCATAAGCGAAATATTCCGGACAGTCATGCCCCATTGCTTGATCTCAACCGTTTCCGGCCGAAGGTAATCACGTTGTATGGAAGTAAGAGAGCATTTTTTCTTTGTGTCGTTGCGAATCAATGAAACGGCGATACTTTTGCCAACCGGAAGCTGGACTATATAATTATTGAATACCGGCAGTTCTTCGGCAAAATGGACAATCGGGGTGTACTCGCCTATTTTGGTGATAATATCTCCGGACTGAATGCCGGCTTTGTGAGCCGGGGAGTTCACGATAGTTCCGCTTACCAGCACACCGTTTTCAACCCGGCTGTTTTCAAGAAGCGGTTGAACTTCAAGACCGGTCCAGCTTCGGACGATTTCTCCATTTTCGATTATTTCCCGTGCAATTCGCCGGGCAAGATCTGCAGGAATGGCAGCACCGATTCCAAGGCTTATTTCGTTGATCCCGACAATTTCTCCGGCAAGGTTGACAAGCGGCCCTCCGGAATTGCCGGGGAAAATATCGGCATCATGACCGATCCATCGTACCAGCAGACCGACATCCTCGCCATCAATGGTTATCTTGTTAAACGGCCAGTACATCTCCGGCATGACAAGTTCTGTGTTGCTGATTATCCCCATGGTTACCGATTGTGATAGTGCCAGTGGACTTCCCATGGCCATGACCCGGTCCCCGACCTTGACTTTTGATGATTCACCGAATGGCGCAGTTTGAAATGTGCGCTTTTTCTCAGGGATCAACTTAATGACTGCTATGTCGGTCAAAGGATCGGTCCCGACCAGCTCGGCTTTTATTTCATCTCTGGAGGCCATTGTACAGGTGATTCGGCGCGCTCTACCTGCCACGTGATGATTGGTGACAACATGCCCCTGCTCAGTAATAATCACGCCGCTTCCCGAGGTCTCGAACTTTGTTTCTTTTCCCTGCATATGCTCGATAGACACGACATGAATACGCACCAGCGCAGGTGCAATTTTATCGATTGCGTGAGAAATATCAGAGGAGTCGCCCGAAGCGGGAACAGTTCTTTCAGCGCCGGATGCGGCAATCAGCGGAAGAGCGGGGAACACAAACTGCACCAGGTGTCTAAAAAATTTCTTTTGCATAAAATCCTTGAGTGAAAAAAAAATAAATCGGAAGGGATGATTCGTTTTGCTGCATCCTCCAAAAATAGTATAAAACAAGGTTGTCCATGAAAAAAAAGCGGAAAACCGGGCGAAATGATGGTTTTCTTCATTTTTTGCCGGCCGGGAAATTATTCCCGGAGGATATATCTGGATATTTCCCCATAGCGGCGATGTGGTTGGGCTCTATGGGTGTTCCGGGGGACAACCTGATGCCTGCTGGTATCTCGACCGGTTCATTGGCCAGTATATTCCTGCGGCTGGCCGACACACTTATGCCAAAATTTTTACGTCATAACCGGTCACTTTGGCAATAACTTTGGATTAGCGGGGTTAAATATTGTATTTTGGTCTTTATTTTCAGTTCGTACTCGTAGACGAATGAATGAAAAATATTAACATGAAGACGAGTTCGACCACCGCAGCACTGAGCACCAGTCCTTCCGCAGCCTGCTCAGAAGCATGCGGACGAGCACAATTTTTAAGTGGAAAATTAGCGTAATTTTTTATTCATCTACAAAGGAGAAAATTCTATGGCTCCACATGTGAGTTTCTGGGATGATATTCCCTATGTTGTTGCCGATCTGGGACTTGCTGATTTCGGCAGAAAAGAAATGACAATTGCTGAGAATGAGATGCCCGGGTTAATGGCAATTCGTGAAAAATATGCAAAAGATAAGCCCCTTGCAGGAGCGCGCATATCCGGGTCACTTCATATGACAATTCAGACCGCTGTCCTGATTGAGACGCTCAAGGCGCTTGGTGCAGAGGTGCAGTGGGCATCATGCAATATCTTCTCTACGCAGGACCACGCGGCCGCCGCGATCGCAAAAGCCGGTATCCCGGTATTTGCCTGGAAAGGCGAGTCCCTGAGCGAATACTGGGTATGTACCTGGCGGGCACTTTCATTTCCCGGCGGCAAAGGGCCGAACCTTATTGTCGATGACGGCGGTGATGCTACACTTATGATGCACCTCGGGTATAAAGTCGAAGATGACCCTTCTATGCTGGAAAGAAAGGCCGAGTCTGAAGATGAAAAATATCTTTTAGCCGCCTTGAAAGAGATTACGAAAAAAAAGAAGGGCATTTTTCACGAATGGGCAAAGGAGTGGAAAGGCGTATCCGAAGAAACTACCACCGGAGTCCACCGGTTGTATCACATGCAGAACAAAAATGAACTCCTGGTACCTGCATTCAATGTCAATGATTCGGTAACAAAGAGCAAGTTCGATAATATTTACGGATGCCGCCATTCGCTTACCGACGGGATCAAGCGGGCCACCGATATCATGATTGCCGGAAAAGTTGCCATGGTGTGCGGCTACGGCGATGTCGGAAAAGGTTCTGCGGATGCCCTTGCTAATGAGAAAGCGATGGTAATGGTCAGCGAGATCGACCCGATCTGCGCGCTGCAGGCATATATGGCTGGGTACAAGGTCTGCACAATGGAAGATGCATTGCCAATGGCTGATATTTATGTCACCACAACGGGTGATTGCGATGTGATTACAGCCGAACACATGGCCCAAATGAAAGACCAGGCGATTGTCTGCAATATCGGCCATTTTGATAATGAAATCCAGGTTGAGGGCCTGAGAAAATATCCTGGTGTCGAGCACACCAACATCAAGCCGGGTACCGACATGTTTACGTTTCCCGATGGTCACAGCATATACCTCCTTGCCGAGGGGCGGCTTGTCAATCTGGGATGCGCAACCGGGCATCCGTCATTTGTCATGTCAAACTCGTTTTCCAACCAGACCCTGGCTCAGATCGAGTTGTGGACAAAGAAATATGATCTCGGCGTATACCGCCTTCCGAAAATTCTTGACGAGGAAGTTGCGCTGCTGCATGTTGAAAAACTCGGCGGCAAGCTGACAAAATTAACTCAGCAGCAGGCGGATTATCTGGGTGTCCCTGTGGAAGGGCCCTATAAACCCGACCATTATCGTTATTGATAAAAAATAGTGTGGTGGAGTGTTGGAGTAATGGGGGATCGGGCTGCAGGAGACGGAGCAATGATTGATATCCTGCGCGTTATTGCAGCAGAATTTCCGCCACTCCAATGCTCCTCTACTCCATCACCACAATCTTCCAGGGTTTCCTATGGCACATTGCGTTTCTCCTGAAGCGGAAAAGGTCCTTGACAAGAAATTCAAGGTGCTTGATAAGGGATTTGTCCGCCTCGTAGACTATCTGGGCAACGATGATCGTGTTGTTCAGTCGGCGAGAGTGTCGTACGGCAAAGGCACCAAAAGCTACCGGCAGGACAAGGGTCTGATTAATTATCTCCTGCGGAACGATCACACGTCGCCGTTTGAGCAGGTTGTACTGACCTTTCATGTCAAGATGCCCATTTTCGTGGCCCGCCAGTGGATCCGCCACCGCACCGCCCGGCTGAACGAGTATTCCGGGCGCTACAGCGAGATGCTCGACGAGTTCTACATCCCGGAGCCGGAGCGGATCCGCGGCCAGGACACGGTGAATGTGCAGGGCTCAAGCGAGGAGGAAGTGCCGCCGGAGCTGCAGCGGAAAGTGATCGAACTGATCGAGGGCGACTGCCGGGACATGTACGCCAACTACAAGCAGATGCTCGACGACGGGGTGGCGCGCGAATTGGCCCGGATCAACCTGCCGCTCAGCCTCTACAC
>WJKA01000393.1 GCA_014729375.1 Chitinivibrionales bacterium | reverse complement strand
GATGCCGGCTCCTGATTCTGTCGTACCGCGCACCGTTCGTCGCCAAGCAGCGTCAATCCCGCCATCAGGTTGAAAACCGGTTTCTTTACCATTGCAAAATTGCCCCGGTCGATTTCCTCCTGCGAGCCGAACCTGGCGCACAGCGAACGCTGCCCCCAGCGACCGGTAAAACCATTGTCGTTGCTGAGGAGCTCGTAGCTGCATTGGAGCTTATCGACAAGCAACAGAACGTGCTGATTAATTGCTTTCGCGGCAAACGCGGCATAATACGGCAATGCGCGCCAGGTATGAATGTTGCCGAACCCGATCTGCGGATCGCATTCATTGTTCATCACGGGAACATCGGCGAGCCGGGGATGGTTTTTCCGTATGTGTTCAACAAAGCGCATCTCCCGTTCGCAAATTCCCATACTGTCCGGATCGATGTCCTCGGGGCAGAACGTCGCCCCTTTTTCATGAAAAGAAATAAAATCGAGACGCGCCCCTTTTTCACCCGTAAAGTAGTTGGTTCCCGAATCGCAATGCGCCAGAAACGCCTTTGTCGTATCGTTGAGATTTCCCTGGCCGCCCGGCCCTCCCAAACGCAGGCCGGGATGCGCCTCGAGCAGCCCCTCCGAACAGGCATCATAGTAGTTGCACAGCGATTGCGGATTTTCCCAGAACTGGCGCCACCACGCCGGACAATCCGGCTCGTTCCAGCATTCGAAATACCACGACAGAACTTCATCGTCACCAAACCGTTCAATACAGTGACAGGCAAGGTCCCTGATCAGCCGCCGCCACATGTAAAGCTGCTCGCTATCGGTAAAATCCGAGAAAATCCCGGTCCCCTCGGGCGGACGGACACCCATCAGCCGCGTATTGAGCCTTTCGGCTGAGCCGGCGGCGTCCGGATACATATACTCCCGCGCACAGTTCAGCGGTGATGGATTGCCCATCAGCTCGAAAAAGGGTTTTATCCCATTACCGGCAAGTATTTCCAGGGCCTTATCAAGAAACGACCACTCGTAGTCCGGCATTTCATGCTTAAGATTATCGACAAAAACCAGATCGAGCATGGTATGTATCCGCGCATATTCGATTCCCCGTCGCGGTATCGAGCCGCACAACGCAATATTCTGGCGATATTCATCCCGGAAAAGATTATGCCCTCCGATAAAACCCATACTTCTCCAGAAATGATTGAATGGAACGGTCCCATCAGCACAATTAACAATGATCGTGTTTTTTTTTCCGGGATTCAAATTTTGTGCTCCTTTCGACTGTATATCTGCATCAGCATTCTTTTTATCCGCTTCCAGGACATGGTTTTCCGACCTCGGTATTTCCTGTTTCCGGCAATTTGTATGAATTGCATTCCAAGCCGTTGCGCCGCATCGCCGTCAGTATCAAACCGGTCGCCGATTACAAGTATTTCACTGGAGGGTACGCCCCACGCTTTCTGTATCTCTGCAAAAGGGCGGACTGCCGGTTTTAAAGCTCCTTGTGCCTCGGATGACACAATGGGATCAAACACTGAAATATCGATTTTCAGCTTTTCGCACCGCTCGCGCACCTTATCAAAATCTGAGAGGACCGCCAGCCGGATATTTCTGCCTTTAAGCTCAACCAGCAGATTGTTCAAACCCGGACGCGTGTTCCGCAGAGAGCTGAGCGTTCCGATAAAGGCGGGGTAAAATGAATTATAGATCCATGCATGTATTGCTTGGGCGGAAATACCCTCCTCTTCCGCCAGCATCCTGCACAGTTCGCTCATCAGCGATTCTCCGGAGCCCAGATCCTTATCCGCCAGAATCGTCCTGACTTTCATGTATCGCGGAAGCCGTAAAATATGCGGAAACAGCTTGAGGGTAATAAGCGGACGCATATACCATCGCATGTGATATAAGGTCCCGTCAAAGTCGAATATTATTCCTGAAACAGGCTCGAGCATGAAACTGGCTACAACCGGCAATAAGTGATGATGTGCATGGAGCTACAAAATAGTATGTACCGCCCGGGATAGCTGCGCCGCAATAAAAAAAAGCGGAATAAGCCCAATCCCGGGCTCATTCGTCCAGTTCTTTACATGCAGAAAACACGTTTTCGAAGAGCTGTTCCAGCTTATCAAAAGGCGTTGAGCTGAATGCAACCCGGATAATGCTGCCGACAGCGACCAGACCGGTACCATATTTTTCAAGGAGCAGCCGCCGAAGTGCTTCGGTATCGGAAACCTCTGGACGAATACACATAAAATAGCCGGAATTAAACGGGAGCGGTTCGAAAAATCCGGCGTATTCCGGATGGTCCCTGAATATTTGCTTGATCTTGTCATATCGCCGTTTCAAAATATCAAACTTCTGCTTTTTTTCATCCTGGTATTCCTGAGCCGAGTATGCGTTCAATAGAAGCGCCTGCGCCAGGTTCGATGTATTAGAAACATTACCCCTCACCTGTCCTGCTATTTTCGATTCAAGGGCGGCATAGAGCTCTGGGCTGTTTTGCTTTGTGCCGAATGTCATAAATCCAACCCGGAATCCCCAGACAT
>WJKA01000392.1 GCA_014729375.1 Chitinivibrionales bacterium | reverse complement strand
GTTCTGCCGCGGACGAATCAAGCAGCGCGGATGTTTTTGAAACAGGCAACGGATTTGCCGGCGTATGGCATCTGAATGAAACCGGGACCGCTGTTCGCAGCGATGCAACGGCAAACAGCAACGACGCCACCCCGCAGCAGTTTAACGATAATGAATCGATTCGCGGAGTTATTGACGGTGCGGATTCGCTGGAAAATGGTGAGTATTTGTCAATCGAAAGCAATTCTTCTCTTGAAATAGCCGATCAACTGACGCTGTCGGCCTGGGTCAAGCCGGGGGATTTCAACGGCGTTATTTTTGCAAAAGGGCTGGATTACAAGCTGTATCACGTTGATAGTGGCAAAGTTGCTTTTTTTGCAAATAGGGATTCGGGCGAAAAGTATCTCAATCTTACTATTCCGATCGATACCATTGGTGGATGGTCATATGTTACGGCAGCAATCGAGCCTGATGAACGGCTGATCTATCTAAACGGTACGGCAAATAACGGGAAACCCTTTGCAAACACTATCACGACCAGTTCTACAACTGCTTATATCGGTGCACAGGATTATAATGGCATGAAAAATTACCTTACCGCACCTCTCGATGAGATCCGCGTCTCCTCTGTGGCCCGTTCCAGCGACTGGATCCGTCTCTGCTATCACAACCAGCACCCCGAAAACCAGACCCTTGTGACGGTCATACAGGATTCATCAGCACCGGTTATAACCGGAAATCCGCAGTCGCAAAGCGTTATCGCGGGGGAGACCGTAACATTCAGCGTTTCCGCAACCGGATATCCGCCTGCAGACTACCAGTGGCTGAAAGACGGAGCCGAAATAAGCGGCGCAACATCGGCAACATTCCAGATAGTAAACGTACAGACCACGGATGCCGGTGAGTATTCGGTAGCAGTGTGGAACGATTTCGGATCGGACACTTCGGGGACCGTGTCGCTTGACGTATCTGTCGGTGCGCCTGAAATTACGGTGCAACCGTCGAGCGTCGAGGTCCTTGAAGGGGGTACTGCGCAGATTACGATTACGGCGACCGGTTCGGAGCCCCTCACGTATACCTGGTACAAACAGAGCGGCGGCGGCGTTGTCGGGACAGGACCGGTTTTGACGCTCGATAATGTTCAGCAGTCGATGAGCGGCTCGTTTTATTATTGCATTGTCGGCAATCAATCAGGCAGCGATACCAGCAGCGCTGCGCGGCTTACCGTTGTCACCCCGGTTAATGCTTCGTTTGATATAGAATACGATCCATCGCTGGACGGCCTGACTGTTATTTTCACCGACAACTCGACCGGGTCGATCAATACCAGGCTCTGGCGGTTTGATGACGGCTCTTCACCGAGAAGCTACAGTACAAAACTGGACACAATACACCATTTTTACCAGTCTGAAGGCACCTATACCTGCACGCTCACCGTTGATGGAGGAAGTATTGCCGGCACAGACCGGTTTACCAGAGAAATCGAATATGTAAAGAGCGATAATCCGGTCACCATTACCGCTCGAAGTCTGGGTGCATCAAAGGCTGAAATCGCATTCAGTAATGTCGATCAGGTTCCGACAGAAGAAGACCCGCTGGACCCCGCGCCCTGGTCAACGGAAATCGGATTGTGGTACAATGCGTCGGAAACACCGTTTACCGCCGATCCCAATCCACGGTGGACTTTTTCAATCGATGATATGCTTAACGATCTCAACAGCGGCGTATATTATGCAACCGTGAATTTGCCTGTGGACAGCCTCGGTGCGGATTCGGCCTATTTCTGGAATTCGCCGCTCTGGGACAAAGGCAACAGTCCGTTTGCCGCACTCAATGCGGCAAAAACCGGCATGCGTCCCAACAACCGGTTGACTCTCAGCGCCGACTATCTGGGCAATGACGGCACTCCCGGTAATGTAGTCCTCGATGAGAGTGCTCTTGACTCTGCCGTTATTTACCTAGAAAACCTTGCGTTGATCGATACGCCCGGTATCAGTGAAATCGTGGTCTGGTATGGATTTACTCCCGATGACACTGTCCAGCTCCAGCAATTTGCCGTCGACCGGTTCCTTGCCGACCGGAGTGGAAGCCGCTATGAGTGGCGCATCGCCAATCCCTCTTTTGAGGCGGATACTCAGCGTGTTTACGCACACCAGCTTTTACTGGGTACCAATGGTCGGGCCAGTGAAAAAATATCGGAAACCGATTTCATTGTCGGCTGGCCGCGTCCGGGCACGGCAACGAACATGTATATCGATGAGGTCTCTGCTACAAGCATTATCGTGCGGTGGGATGCGGTCTCAGATGCTGACAGCATCCGGGTACTCTATGTCGCATCACCCGATTCGATCGGCCTCGGATACCCATCGGATTCCCTTGTGTCACTGGTCGAAATTATTTCTCCCGCCTCTGCAACGGATACGTCACTCCGTATACCGGGGCTGACAAGCGAAAAAAAGTATTTTATCGCGCTTCAGTACCGGAAAAACCTTCTGTGGACAGAAATTACCTCCAACACGCTGCAAACAGCGACAACCGGGGCTGTCGATCCAACAAAAGAAATCGAGAATACCGCGCGGATCGATTCGGTAGCTTGTTCAGAAACCGGCAATACGGTTATTGTATCCTGGACCGTGCAGATGCAGCCGGATTACGAGCTTGAGCTGGCCGCAGTATTTGGTACCGATTCCCTGGATGCCGTTACCACCAGCCCGGATGAAACGTCAAACGATATTATTGAAACGATTGGACAGGAGGGTGGAGAAAAGAGCGGTACGTTAGAGATCGAAATCGGTGCTCAGATGCAATTTGAGGAGACGTATTTTATCGCGCTCTGGCTTCGCAGCGCTGACGGCCCCTGGGCCGGGCCTGATTCCGGGGGCATCGATACTGTAACCACACCATCATTTACCCGGCAGACGGTTTCCTATTTTACCGGCGATTCCGCAAAAACCTTTAATGGAAAAGTCGTGCTGTTCAAGGATGATCGCTATACCATACCAAACGTGTTCACGGATACTGCCCGCTCGTACAATCCTGAGGGTATCTCAGATGATTTCATACCGGTAAGCGTGGGATTTTCACTCGGTACCGATTCGTATCAGCCGTTATATATCGGTATTTATTACGATTCGATTCCCTCGGGATACGATGCCGGTGATATTGGCATGTTCAAAGACAGCGCCGGAAAAATCATCGCCGATTACAACTTTGTTGTGGACAGCGCGCGGAATTTTGTTTATACCCGGACCAGTGATTTTGTTGCTCCGGGCAATGTCCGGATATCCTATATCGTGCTTGTTGACAAGAAAGGGCCGTCTGTGTCTTTTAATGGTGACACTGCCGATGCAGTGGGGCCGGATGATACGCTTATGTACGAATTTTCGGTTGATGACAATGCTGCAAATGTCAGATGGCGGCTGTTGTACGCGCGGGGAGAGAATGCTTTTTCCGGCACCACCACCGACACGGGATTTATCGACGGAACTGCGGGCGGGGAAGTAAAAGCGTCGATTCCACCCGGAACTATTACTCCCGAGACCGGTGTACGCGCACTGCTTATTATCGAAGACGGTGTTCATGTGGATTCTGTTGATGTTTCCCGCCGTGCACTGCGGGATAATTCCGATGTTGCCACCAGCAATGAAATGCAATGGATTCCTCTGGCGGCAACGGCCGAGCTTGATGATCCTTCTCTTGAAGCAGTGTTAGATGAATTCGGCGGTGATAATGAGGATACCTGGGAATACACGCCGGGCACATTCCGTATTTTCCGGTGGGTCAGCTATAGCGGAAATGAAACAGCGGGCGATAAATGGGTGGAATATTCCAAAAACCGTGATTCTTTATTTGATTTTATTCCCGGCAGGGTCATGTGGCTCAAATCCCGTCAGGCGACACCGTTTGGTCTCGGTCCCGGGGCAACCGTGTCTCTGAAAAGCCCCTGCGCAATCAAGCTGGCCCCGCAGGAATGGACCGATTTTGCGCTTCCGTTTTTATTCGAAATACCTATCGGGGATATTATCGAAGCTACGGGGAATGATGCTGATTCGCTGGAATTTTATGAGTGGTCTGAAAACGAAGTACGTGATGACATCGGCAATTCTTCGCAGGACATTTACGTTTCGGAAGGACTTTACATAAAAGAAATTCCGGGTCTCGACGACCAATCCGTGGCGTTGGAACCGCCACCGCTGATCAGCTATACGGTCTATAACAGAAAATCCGGACCTGTTGTGCTGAAAATACCACCCACGCCTGTTTCTCTGTCATCATTCGGCGGTACTGCTGCAAAGAAAAAATCATCACGCGGGTGGAGTATCAGAGTGGATGCGCGAATGGAGGATGGCACCCCGGCAAGTCCCCTGTACTGCGGATTTACCGAGAAACAGGGGAGTGTTTCGTATTATTCGCTTCCGCGATCATTTTCAAAAATTACGCTGGGAGTGTATGACAGTATCCACTCGAAAATAAGGGGCCATGCCATGCAGCACCGGGCCGAATCCGGTGTTTATGCCTACATGCTTGCATTTGACAACAATTCAGCCGGGTCCGGCTCGGTGAACATCTCGCTTGAACGCGGGGGAGCTTTTCCTGATAATCTCCGGATTAAGCTGGCAAAGCCGGATGCGCAAAAATGGACAGGTACACAGGAACCTTTTTCAGTAGATATTGCCGGCCACGGGCGGGAATATTGCATGATGGCGGTTGGGACCGAGGATGCGCTGGACAGGTTTATCGCATATAAATCAGCGCCGCGTCTTGGCTATACCGGCTGTTTCCCCGATCCATTTGCCCGTGCCACCCGGATGTACTATACCCTGCCGTATTCCGGAATCCGGCGCGTTGTTTTCGAGGTTTTCACCATGAGCGGCCGTAAAATATGGAGTACTGAGCAGACCGCTCTACGGCCGGGAGTCAACAGTATTGAATGGCGTCCCGGCAATTCACTTGCGGGCGGTATTTTTATTATCAGCATGCAAGCCTGCAAAGAAAACGGGAAAATCGCCGCACGGTTCAAAGACAAGGTAATGCTGGTGCGATAAGAATATTTAAATAGTGTTAAATCAATAAATAGTCACCGGCAGCTCTGGCATTTTTCTCTCCCATATTATAATTTATTAGCGAACCTGCACACCCATCATTATCGGCAAAAAGGCTTATACGCCGATTTTTTATGCTGGTGTAAGGCAACTTTCAGCAGGTAGAACGAGTATTTAATTGAAGTCCGGTCTAAGGGAAATAATTGTGCGCGGCCAG
>WJKA01000391.1 GCA_014729375.1 Chitinivibrionales bacterium | reverse complement strand
GCTATAAAACGATCCCAGTCCTGTTCCCTGCTGTTCCAGAGAATCAGAATATACGATTGATCGGAATAGTTTTTATGTGAAATACGGATAAAACGCCGGTCAGAGCCGGCAGACGCGGCTTCGGTGATATCCCACAACGACCGGGTAAACGCCGGTATATTCTGTTCAATAAATTTCAGTTGCGCAGGAGTAAGGTCGGCCATGCTTTTATTCAAATGCGACGTGTTCTCCGAACGAGATAATTCGACTGGTAATATACTTTTTTCCTTCAAGTCCGCTGGACCCGTCAAGGATAATGCATTGCGAAAACAAGGTGTCCGGAGGCAGAGAATCCGCTTCGCACCACACATATTCTTCAAGCCGGTCGGCATCTTTTTCAGGAAGTGCGCGGTTGACTGCTGTCTTTTTTTTGATGTCAAGTTTTATTGTTGAAGGAATATCCAATGGAAACCTGCCTTCAAGACATTCAAAATGTATCCGCGCATATTCGGCCGGGGTGCCGATATCCCGCCAGTAAATATTGTCGACCAGGGCTGCCTTTACGCTCAATCCATTTTGCTGCGCCCGTTTCCATACAGGCAGAATGGAAAAGTCATCAGGACGCAACAGGTCAAGAAATTCCTTTCGGTATAATGCAACACCGATAAAATCAGCACGTTTCAGGTCCGGTGTGCATCCGATTTTTGTTCGAGGACCTGCATATTCCCCTGTTTCCGGATGAAAGCAGATTGTCCCCTCCCCTTCCGGAGACGCTGCAAGCAAAGTGCAGATCGAACCAGACGCTTCGAATCGCCGCTGCTCCGCAGACAAATCAAACATGGTTAGCGGCTCTGCATTGCAAATGCAGAAAACATCCGATTGTGCAAGAAAATCCCGGGCAACGTACAGCGGCCCGCCACTTCCCCTGATAGAGTCTGATTCGTGGAAAAGCTCAAATTTAACGGAACACTGTTTGCGAAATGCGACAAATTGCTCATGCAGATAGTGCGAGTTGACTCCAATTGCGGCCATTCCGTTTGTTACGAGAAATTGCAGCCTGCGATGGAGAAGCGGCGTACCGCACACCGGAAGCAGCGACTTGGAAACATGATTTGTCAGCGGCCGCAACCGCGTGCCGAAACCGGCCGCCAGAATAAAACCCCTCATTGAAATCTTCCCCGGAAACCTGATTGACAACCCCGATTTTTATTATACAATTCCGGCGTGAGTTTTTCAGCCTGGACCAGAGTATCCACAGGACAAGCGCTATTCCGGATATAAAGCGATATCATCAAAAAGCTCCAGAAAATCCCGGTACGATTCTTTCCACCTGTCTCGAATCGTCATATCGGCACGGTTGCGGACAAGCAGATTCCTCAACGTATCATCGCCGGATAGAATATCAAAAGGCATTTTTTCCGTTTCATACTCATACGGCGGATTGTTAAAGGTAAAACGGTCTCCCGCAATGTCAACTACCGCCGCAAGCAGTGCAACGGTCGTAGAGACCGGACGATAATCCCTGATCGAAGTAATATGAATCTGAATCCCCCTGCAATACCGGTCTTTCCATTTCTGGAATGCTGGAATAAAATTATGTTCCCGGAATATGCATCCGGAAACGGGTTGTTTTTTCAACCAAGTGATCAGCGTTGCTGCATCCAGATATGGTGCACCAATTAATTCAAACGGCCGCGTCGTTCCCCGCCCTTCAGAAAGATTGGTCGCCTCCAGAAGTACCATGCCCGGATACACCAGGGCGGTATCAAGGGTCGGCATGTTCGGTGAGGGAAGCACCCAGGGAAGGCCGGTGTCGCTCCAGACCGAGTTCCGATGCCAGTTTCTCATGCTGACAACATGCAATTCGGTGGAGCTGCAGTATTCCTGCCCCAGAAGGCTTGCTGCTTCTCCGATAGTCATTCTATGACATAAGGGAATTGCCGCACCGCCTACAAATGAAAAATATTCGGGCGACAATACTGGTCCATCAAATCCAATCGCGGCAATCGGGTTGGGACGGTCCAGCACCCAGACGGGAATGCCCGCTTCACCACACGCCTCCATGCATAGTTTCATTGTCCATAAATATGTATATGGTCGTGCACCGACATCCTGAAGATCAATCACGAGCGCATCGATTTCCGCAAGCATGGCGCTGTCCGGTTTCCGGACTGCGCCATACAGGCTGAACACCGGTACATTCAGCACCGGATGGATCGTATCTTCCCATTCAACCATATTATCCTGCGTCTGGCCGAACAGGCCGTGCTGCGGCCCGAAAATCGCACCGATTCTGCAGCCGGGTATACGACTAATACGATCGATACAATGCCGGTACGAGGCATCAATTGACGCTGCATGGCAGAGTATTCCCAGCCGCGCATCTTTTAATCGATCTGGAAAATTATCGCAGAAAAGCTCGAGTCCTGTAATTGTCCGCTCCATTATCGTATCCGCTTTCCATTCGAATCAAAAAACAGTATCTTTTCCGGATCTACTTTTAAAGAAGTCCGTTCATTCGCCGGCTTTACGGGCGTTCTGAGAATCAGCCGGGTTGTATCAAACAGTACATAGAGCAAATACTCTCCTCCGATATTCTCTGCTACTGTCACCGAAACATCCATGCATCCCTCCCCCGGATTGCCGGGTGTTACATGCTCCGGCCGGACACCAACCTTTACATTTGTTATACCCCTCTGCTGCAGAAAACCCTTTGCTTCCGGCGGCAATGAGAACGTGAAATCGGCGTTTTCTATCCTCCATGCCTTCTCGTTGCGCAGCAACGAACCAGAAATAATGTTCATGGGAGGTGAACCGATGAACTGCGCAACAAATATTGTTTCGGGATTGTCATAGATCCCGGCCGGCGGACCGAGCTGTTGCACCTGCCCTTCATGTAAAACTGCAATCCGATCGCCCAGCGTCATTGCCTCTACCTGGTCGTGGGTGACATATATCATCGTTATGCCAAGTTTTCGCTGCAAGGCTTTAAGCTGTGCCCGCATCTCCATCCGCAATTGCGCATCAAGATTGGACAACGGCTCATCCATGAGAAACACTTTCGGCTCGCGCACAATCGCCCGGCCGATAGCCACCCGCTGACGCTGACCGCCGGAAAGCTCTTTCGGCTTTCGATCCAGAAGATTTTCGATTTTTAATAATTCAGCAATCTTTTGTACCGCTTGTTGTATTTCCGATTTCGAAAGCTTTTTCCCAAGATTGGTCAGTGGAAAGGCAATATTCTGCTCGACTGTCATATGAGGATACAGTGCATAACTCTGAAAAACCATTGCGACATCACGATCAAACGGTTCCCTGAAAAGCTTTGCAGCAGGATCCGCAACCCGCATATTGCCAATCGTAACAGTCCCTTCCGTTGGTTTCTCCAGTCCGGCAATCAAATTCAGCAACGTGCTTTTCCCGCACCCGCTCGGCCCCAGAAGCACAAACAGCTCTCCGGCATCTATAGAAAGAGTTATGCCTTTGAGCACCTCCTGTGGGCCCCTGAACGTAAAAAATCTTTTTTTAAGATTTTCCAGCTTTACGGGTAAAGAGATCATATTTTAAAATCTCGCATAATCCAGAGTGTGATTTGTATATTTTCCAATTCTGGTTTCCGTACCCCGGTCTCACCACGCTCCACAATATTTTACTTCCTACATATTTAACCGGCCTCTGGCCTGGCAGTTTCAGCTTTCATCCAAATTCATCCTTTCACCGCTCCTCCCACAAGTCCCTGCACGATATACTTCTGAAAAATAATCGTAAGCGCAACCAGCGGAACTGCTGTGAGCGCGGATGCAGCCATGAGATTGCCCCAGGGGATTTCCCCATGAATGCCCTGAAAAAGTGCAATGCCGACCGGAAGAGTTTGCGCACGATAATCGATAGTTAACATAACGGCAAGCAGAAATTCATTAAAACAGGCAATAAATACAAGCAAAAATGATGAAAAAATGCCCGGTAACGCAAGGGGAAATACAATCTTTACCAGGATCGTCAGTCTCCCGGCTCCGTCAATTAGCGCTGCTTTGTCCAGTTCAACGGGAATTTGCGAAAAATAGCTCATCGTAATCCACAAAGCCAGCGGAACAGTGAGTGCCGTGTATGGAAGAACCAGCGCTGCATGCGTATTCAGCAGCCCGGTTTCGGCAAAAATCCGATACAGATACCCGACAATGCTGATTGGCGGAAACATGGACAATGCAAGAACTCCCACCGGAACAAGAATTCTTCCTGGAAAAGCAAGCCGTGAAACCGCATAACCTGCACAACAGGCAAATAGTGTTACTGCCACCGAGGTTATCAGGGAAATGATCAGGCTGTTGAAAAAGTAGTCGGTAAAATGGAGTGAGGAATCGGTAAGGACATTAATATAATTATCGAGCGTATATTTAATTTCGCCGGAGATGAGAAAATCCGGCCTTGAGGTGATCGAAACAAGAAGCATCCAGGCAAACGGCGCCAGCGTAAATACCACGAGAAAGACACCTCCCAATACGTAAAGTGTTCGCTTTGCAGCCGTCTCATTCATGCACACTATATCCTCTGTCTATTGCTGACTGACAGCTTGAGAAAATCTGCCCGCTTTAATATACACAAGCGTGATGGCAAGAACCACCATAAATGTTGCCACGGACACGGCCGATCCTCTTCCAAAAGAATCTGCAAGGTAGTGCTCGAACCCGAGCACGGAAAGGGTGCGTGTTGTTCCACCCGGACCGCCCCCTGTAAGTACATATACCAGATCAAAGATCCGTAATGAATCGATTGTCCGGAATATCAATGCAATAATCAGCACCGGTTTCAACAAAATCAATGTTATTGCAAAGAACCGCTTCACCATTCCGGCCCCGTCAATTCGCGCCTGGTAATAAATCTCCTGCGGAATTGCCTGGAGCCCCGCCAGAATAATCAGCACCATAAACGGGGTTGTTTTCCAG
>WJKA01000390.1 GCA_014729375.1 Chitinivibrionales bacterium | reverse complement strand
GATAATACGTGCCGCTTCCTCAAGCTTTTTTACTTCTGCACCAGGCAGATCAAGCGGCTCAACATTTGTATCTGCAGTCGTATCTTCAGCCGTGTCTTTCTCAAGCCCGGTCCGCATTTCAAAGTCCTCAAAAGCAAGTCCGGCAAATGTTCGATATTCAAAATCGATCGAATCAATAAATGAATAAAAATCTTCCATGATTTTTTCATCAGGCTTGAATGAGGAATCGATTGTAATATTTTCCTTTTCAATCCAGGGATGCTCCCTGTTTGCAAACTTAAAAAAGACATCGTTTTTAAAAAGCAGTCTGACAAGAAGCTCCGGCGTTTCAAGCGTGACCACTGTGTCGGGGATAATCCCGCCGCCGCCGTATACGATCCGTCCATTTTTTGTTGTATACGCAGCAGTGTCACGCGGTGTGCTTTCCTCCTCAGCCTCATCATCGCTCTTCGCACCAGGCCCGCTACTATCTGCCGGTTCTCCGGTCGCACCGCTCTCTGCCTGCTCATCATTGTTCGCTCTGATATCATTCTCAGGCTTGTTAATGCAGCGTCCTGAAGGCGTATAATAAAACGCGGTGGTGAGTTTCAGATGATGGGTATGGTCCTCGAGCGGGAGGATGCTTTGCACAGAGCCTTTTCCGAATGTTGTGTCTCCGAGAATTATGCCCCGGTCCCAGTCCTGAACCGCGCCGGCAACAATCTCAGAGGCCGAAGCACTTGCATAATTGACGAGAATAATAAGCTTCATGTCCTCGGGAAGCACCGGATTGGTCGGTACTTCAAATTCTTTATTCTGCCCGGGCGACCGTCCACGTGTCGAAACAACCAGCGATTTCCGCGGAAGGAATTTTGATGCAACTTTGATGGCCTTGGGCAGCAGTCCACCGGGATTATGCCGCAAATCAAGGATAATACCGCCGGGTTTTTCCTGCAGCAACGCCTTGATCGCCTTTTCTATCTCCTTGTCGGCTTCCTGAGAAAACGTGTTCAGTCGTATATAGCCGACACTGTCGTGAATCATGCCGTAAAATGGCACCGATTTTATCTGGATAATCTGACGGGTAATTGTATACGGAATAGGCTTTGGCTCACCCTTTCTTCGGATCGTAATAGTCACCTCGGTATCCGGCTCCCCGCGGAGCTTGTTCACTGCTTCATCAAGCTTGATACCCTTGGTCGATTCACCCTCGATTTCAATAATCTGGTCTCCTGATTGGATCCCGGCGCGCGCCGCTGGCGTTCCACTGATCGGCGTCATGACTGTCAGAACATTGTCCCTGATCGAAATCTGGATTCCCAAGCCCCCGAACTTGCCCTCAGTGTGGATGCGAAGCTCATCATACTGCTTTTTCTCGAAGTATGTCGTGTGAGGGTCCAGAATTGTCAGCATTCCCTCAACCGCCTTGTTCACCAGTTTTTTCGAATCAACTTCCTCAACGTAATTCTGATGGATTTTCGTGGTAACATTGTCGAGCCGGATAATATCCGCGTAAAAATTATCGTTTTCGGCTTTCAGCGTATCAATAAGAAGTCCTGAAATGATTACTGCAAGGATGACCGTACCGACAATTCGAGGCTGACTGAATAGTGCTTTTTTCTGTTGATTGCTCATTGTAGCTCCTGTTAGTTACCCTTCCCGAGATAGTGTATCATTAGTGTTCATAATTTGCATGATTTTTTCGTATACCCTTCCTGCAAGCAGGTGAACCGGTTCCATTCCGGAAAAAACAGCGTATCGATCAGGGTCCCGCGCGGCAAGATCAAGGTATCCCTTTCGGATTTTTTCATAAAATTCCCCTGAATTCCCTTCAAGCCTGTCCGGGGCCTTTCCTGTTTGTTTCAGCCGCGCAGAAGCTTCTTGTACAGGGAGATCGAAAATAAATGTGCAATCGGGAGCCAGGTCACCTGTTGCAAACGCATTTAAATTCCGGAGCGTATCAAGCGGCACAGCTCTTCCATACCCCTGATACGCAAATGTTGCATCCTGAAACCTGTCGCAAACAACAATTTCTCCGCGTTGCAGCGCGGGAAGAATTTTTTCCTGCACGTGCTGGGCCCGTGAAGCCAGGTACAGCAGGAGTTCACAATGTATACTCATTTCATTGTTTTCCGGCGACAGGAGGATTGACCTGATCTTTTCACCGATTACCGTTCCTCCGGGTTCTCTGGTAATGTGATACGGAATCACATCATTTTGGAGTTTTCCTGCAATTTCAGCAATCTGCGTGCTTTTCCCGCACCCATCAATACCTTCAAAAGCAAAAAAGAACCCCTTTCTCATGCTTTTCCGCAACACTTTTTATATTTTTTTCCGCTTCCACAGGGACACGGATCATTTCTTCCCACCTGTTTTCCCACCCTCATCGGCATCTTTTTTTCGCTTCCGGCCCTGTTGGTAATAAGCTGTGCCCCCCCGCGGCCTGCCGCTGCCTGTTGCGGTTGCCGGGCCTGAGCAGAAGAAAATACATCAAAATCAGCATGGGCAGTACGGGAATGGTCCAATCCCATGCGATCTTCTTCCTGTCTCACTGTTTCAAGGCGGAACAGATGCGATGCAACTTCACGGGATATCGCGCTCCGGAGTTCATCAAACGCTTTCAATGCTTCACGCTGATATTCGTACAACGGATTTTTCTGCCCGAACGCGCGGAACTGCACCCCCTGCTTGAGATGGTCCATCTCATACAGATGGTCTTTCCAGAGGCTGTCAATCACCATCAGGAATACGCCGCGTTCAAACTGACGCATCTGGGAAGCGCCGAACCGCGTTTCTTTCTCCTCATACCTGCTCTTGACCTCGCTCCAGATCTCATCGAAAAGCTTTTCATGAGTGATACTTGACAATTGATCTTCAGGTATCTGATATGTCGCGCCAAACGCCATCTGCAACTCGCCGTACAGCAATTTCAAGTCCCAGTCTTCGGCATATTTGCTCGCTGATGTATATTTGTAAAT
>WJKA01000389.1 GCA_014729375.1 Chitinivibrionales bacterium | reverse complement strand
GTTCGAGAAACACCCGAAACCCTTTGAGTTTACGCTCTACCCGTTCCATTCACGGATTCATTTTACGAAAGGGATTGAGCCTTTTGCCGTTACCGATGAATTCTACCTGCATACCTGCAATCCCGATATCGAGATTTGCCTGGCTGCTCTTTACAAAAACGAGGTCCACCCCATGGCATGGTCACGGCTTGAAGGTAAAGGGCGTGTTGCCTGCCTGTCGCCGGGACATTTTCCTGAGGTGTGGAACAATACAACCTGGCAAACGGTATTGCTGCGTATGCTTGCCTGGTGTGCTGGTGCTCGCCAACCATCGGGAAAGCGCAAATTGGATATTATGCGCGGCAAAATCGATATACCGTCTGATTTCAATGAGGAAGATAACACCTGACAGCCATGTGCCGCGGCTTTCGTTTTCTACCCACTTTTAATCGGGGCAGTTATGCCACTCTCCTACCACATCCCCGCAACCGCACTTGCGCCTGCATTACCGTTCGACAGCTTGTAGCGACAGAAATATGCACCTGTCGCCAGGGACGGGATTGCCAGGGTTTGTGAAGAATTCACGTCACGCCATGAACGTACGATACTGCCGTCGCTCCGGACAAGCTCGAGCGAACGGATGCCTTTTTCTGCATCGATAATGAGCATGTCACGGATACGATTCAGCCGCGGGGCGAATATGGGCCGGTACACACCGGCGATACGATACGGATAACGAACGTCAACTTCAATGGTGTTGATCAAATCAACAAGAGCATCGGCGATTTCACTATTATATGATACGCTGGGATGGCAGTCATTGAATTTATCGCGGTGATAATCGGGATAAGTAAACGAGTGAACATCGGTAAATCCATTGTAAACCTCAGCGTCGTACACAGCATCGACAGCCTCTTTGGCATGGGTGCCCGAGCCACAGCGGTCATACGGACTGACAAGGATTATATGTACACCCGGATATGCAGCACGGATTGTTGTCAGAAAGTCGCGATAGCCATTTTCGAAATTCTGGTCATCAGCCACGGTTGCGTCCGGATCGTTGATTTCGGCGAAATCGTTGACCCCGCCGTTGACAACAACAATCTGCGGTTTCCACGCTGCAAAATCCCACTGCGGGAACGGCTCATTGACCGAAGTTCTCTGGAAATAATCAGGAATCGTGGTGTCGGAAGTTGCGCCGGATTCGCCGTAATTTCTCACGATGCCCATGCCGCTTATAGCAGTCAAATGGTACTCGGCATCCAGGTCCTCCGATGCCAGCACCGCATAGGATTTCGAGGCGTCATCAGAGCCCCAACCGCCGCCCAGGGCAAAACCTGCCGTATGCGAGTCACCGATATACTCGATCCGCAGGGCATAATTATTCTGCGCTGCTGCAACCGGTGCTCCGTCGGCGATCTCAATACCGGAAAAAGTCGAGTAGCTTGCCGATGACTCGGTGATTTTAAAAATAATCAGTGAATGAGTGCCCGATGACAGCGAAGTGCTTATCTGGTGACTGTTTTTTCCCGGCCGCGTTTGAATTGTCTGTTTGTGTTGGCCGTCAACGATGATATTGTACTTGTTCGTATCGCTCTGTTCCGAAAGCAGTACCGAAAGGTCGCTTCCGCTGAACTCGATTTCGATCCGCGTGGCCGGCCAACTGATATGGACATTCGATGGATCGCTGTTATCGACCCTCCCGGCATAGTAAAACGCAGGATCATCCGCGGTAATTGTCTGCGCGGCAAACAGCGGTGCCGCACCCTCTGCTGCCATCAATATAAAGATAAAAATGAAAAAAAATGTCGGCTTACGGTTAATACAGGTCATGAGAATCCTTTCACCAAACACGTGAAAACAGGTATCCGGCAGAATATTGCCCCTAAGCAGCACGCCTTTTGCCGCTTTAATAATTACATAGTCTATTATAATATAATCATATATCTGAAAGCTCGCAGAGATTATTTATATCGATAATCCATAAATTTGGAAAAAAATCAAATAGCAGCATAACCATTTTCCCGGGAAGCGGGTCAGAGCATATGCAATCACTTATTTTAGCAGAGAAAACCAATCTTATTTCCGCACTAACTCTCAAAGGAACCTGCGATGATCAAGTACCTGCATTTTTTCATGATCTGCATGATGCCGCTGGCGGCATTTTCCCAAGAACTTAAAACAGACGTTTCCCTATCGGTAAAAGTGGCGGTGGTATTCGAAAATACCAAATTCAAGAGTAAGTTGGTCGAAACGCTGAAAAAGAAACTTGAGGAGAGCAACGCTGCCGTTACGGTTGCTCAGCATTCAAAAGAAGGTGTTGCTTTGGAAAATCCGGAATTATATGATGCTATATTTATTACAAATTCCGGCGTTCGTTCCATGGTACGTCCCTGGATTTCTTCCTGGCTTGACAGCCATACAGATATTGCGCCGAAAATTCTCCTTCATACCACAAAAACAAAAAATTGGGAAGAGCAGGTGAGTGTCGATGCTGTCTCGTCTGCTTCGGCAATGAACCAGGTCGACTCGCTGGCCGGTGAATATGCACAGAAGGTTTTAAAACTGGCTCAGCAGGACAATGCCGGGCAAGTGAATGAAAAAGAATAATTTTTCCGGCTCTATATGGCCGGCAATAACCTTGCTGCTTCCGGCACTGCCCCTCCAGCTTTATTTTGCCGGAAACTGGTATTCATTCTGGCACAGCTATTCACTTGGAATGGCGTGCGGTATTGTTGCCTATATATGGTTTTGTCTGACATTGATACTTGCTGGACGAATCAGATATTTTGATCGTGTCTATGGCCATGACCGGGTACTGATTTTTCATGGCTATCTTGCGCGAGCAGCAATCGGCTTTGCACTGGCACACTTTGTATTTAAATACATGTTTCATTCCGAATTTACCATCCAGAGCAGCATCGGACTTGCCGCGTTGCTGCTGTTCGGTATGGTTGCCGCACTAACAGTCCTGTTCATGGTGGATGGGATTCTTTCGCAAAAGCGTGCACTTCAAAAATCACAGAAACTGAAAAGGTTTTGGGATTATTCACGGCTCAAATGTGTCCACAATCTGACTGCTGCGGCATTTGCCTGTACCGTGGTTCACATACTGATAGCTTCCTCAACAGCGGAAACAAATATACGAATGCAGGCTATGGGCGGCATGGGTGTTTTTTCTCTGGGCGTATATTGCTACCATAAAATTATCCGGGGTTGGCAAAACAACCGGGCCGGGACAACTGTTTCGGCAGTATCTCAGCCGGACCATACGGTAATGCGGCTGCAACTGAATAAGCTTCCCGCTAAGCTTGTGCATAGTCGTGCCGGTCAATTTTGCTACTTTCGCTTCATCTCAGCCAAATGCGGCAAAGAGGAGCATCCGTTTACGCTTTCATCACCGGTTGTAAATCAGCAATCCGACCTGCTCATAAAAGCAGTGGGTGATTATACACAAAAATTGAGTGAAATAGAACCGGGTACCCGGGTACATTGTGACGGCCCCTATGGTCATTTTACACCGGAGCCGAATATTGTACCATTGCTCTTTATCGCCGGCGGAATCGGCATTACGCCCTTTATGGCCATTGTCAGCAGTTGGAATACTATTCACCTTCAAAAACCGGTTACGCTTATCTGGAGCACTGCCACCGAAAATGACATGATTCAACGAGCAGTGTTTGATACTTTCGCTGAGAAAAATACGCTATTCACCTTTGTCCCGGTGGTTACCCGTCCGGCCGGCGCCAGCCCCTGCGCGGGAAGAATCAATAAAAAGCTCCTTGGCAGTCATTACACGAAGGAAATGCATGTCTATTTGTGCGCTTCGGCGCGGCTGCGCAAGGCGGTCATGGCAATCCTTCGCGAGCTGGGCACACCGGAACGGATGGTCTACCGGGAACGTTTCGGGTGATCAGGACCGCACAGTGGTCGATGTCAATATCGTGTGCATCAAAAAGATGCCGGTTTGTACGGGCAGCAGTATTCCATGAACCTGCTCTCCCCTGCTTTGATTTTCTATCGAGCGTGCGACTTCTCTGCCACTGGGATCGTACAAGCCTATTTTTACAATCGACTGTCCGGGTAGCGTATAGGAATATAACGCATGACCATCGACTGAATGCATCGTGTACTCGAAGGAACGCATGTTTTTGCCTTGAAGATTAAAAAAATCATGCCGCGTGCTGGTCTGTTCTTCACCGATTAAAAGGTCGGGGTCCAAAACAACGTGACGAACGAAATCCGTGTGGCGACCGCCCCACGTCAGGTGGATCAATCGATCGATCCCCTGCTGTATGCCCGGTCACGCAGACTCCCCACTGTCGATGTCGACCTCCAGAAGGCTTTCCCACTGTACTTCAACATCCCGGGTGCTATTGTTGACAAGACTGGTGCTTATTCATAATAAGCTAGCGGAGCTGCGCCTTACCACGAAGTAGCGGCGGAGCCAAACCGACGAGAGGCAGGTTTCCCGAAGCAAGTATGTTGCAGGTTGTATCAGATGCTGGATGCTGCCACCATCGTAGTCGCTTAAAAAACTTGTCTTGATATTAAACGGTTTGCACTGATAAAAACATGTAACGGTGTTTTGTTGGGTCAGTTCTAACTAAGACCAAACGAAATTTCGCTATCAGGATACACCTATGAAACGAATTCGCTGTGACCTGCTCTCGCAGGACGGGACGGAAAGCTGAATCCCTCTGGGCCCTAATGTATCTCTGGAGAGTATTGTATGGTTGAGCTTGTTTAACGATACCATTCCGAAACAAGCGCAGCTTTGATTGTGCAGCAATTATTGCATATATCCATTTCTTCCACCATCTTTTGCAATATAATTATTTTCAGTACTGTCCAAAATAAATTGAAATATTGGAAATAACCGACATTGCAGTGAATATGGTCCGATTTTTTATCGTAATTGAATCGAAGTTTACGTTATACAATTATTTTGATTGTTAAACGCCGATGACGCCAATCTTG
>WJKA01000388.1 GCA_014729375.1 Chitinivibrionales bacterium | reverse complement strand
TGTAATTAGTTGATGAGATCAACAGCGTTAGTGAGCGCCTGAGCCGACAAGTGCTTCGGCACGGAGAAGCCGCATACCGGTCTCTCCGTGCCGGACACCTGATGCACGGTACTCTAATTAATAATCATACGATACCGGCGAGGGAAATCATTCGACTACCGAAATCGACCGTATGATTCTTGAATTATTCGCCTTCAAGACGGCGAAATAGATTCCCGCGGATGCTCCATTGGCATCCCAGTGGGCGGTGTAGGCGCCCGGTGTTTTGGGTTCCGCAATCGTATGCATCAACCGTCCCCGGGCATCGATAATCTCAAGCCGCATCAACCCCTCCGAGGGTATATCATACCGAAGCGCCACGTGCTTATCCTCGAGCATTTCAGCAGCCAATGACAGGGGAACCGCATTTTTCGCGGCCGTATTCTCGGCAATGGTCGCGCTTCCCGAACCGCCTTCGTCGTCGAGGATCGTGACGATTGTGGTAGTCCGGGTCCCCAGCTCCCCCTCTTCCAGCGAAGTAATATCGACCGCAAAAGAGCGCGGCCCGTCTTTTTGGTCGTTGTCTAGTACCGGTATGCCAAGAGGATCTATTCGCCGGGTTCCACCGATAACTTCGTGCGTTTCACTGGTTGCTTCGTAATCTACGCCTGCAACAGCACTGCCGATATCGCGCGTTTCCCAGGTCATGGGTGTGCGTACCAACTGTCCTGCAGGGCCAAGTGTCCGTCCAAAGGTGACCCATACTTTACCGCCAGGATTATCTTCATACCAGTAAAAGGAATCCGAGGTGAACTCAACCAGTCCTGCATCGGCGATCTGATCACCATCAAGGCTGGCGTCGTCATGAACGTCAACTCTGATCGTCTGCTGATCTCCCATTTCGGCGCCGGAAGCATTTTCTATATGGAAATAAAAGGTCTGCGTTCCCTGCGCAATCTGATCGTCGATCAATGGAATCGATACCCCCTTCGCGGACATGTCGCCGTCGGACCAGGACAGCGATCCATCTGTTGACTCGTACCGTACCCCGTCTTTTGCATCACCTTCCGAGGTGTAATAGTCAACTGATGCCGAACCTTTGTCGCCGCCGACCCGCTGGACACTGACCGTAATCGAGCCGTTGGATTCGCTTACGCCGCGCACCGCGCCCACACAGGTGATATACCCCGGTTTGTCGACCGTGGCGTTGTCATAGAGCACATACGGATCGATAACGAAATGTTCGATACTTTTTGCTCCTCGTCCGCATATTGTGACATGCAGCATGCCCGAAGAGTCTTGCGCTATGCCGTGCGCCGTGCGTTCGGCGATATTAGCATTGTTGCTTTTGTTTGCAAGTTCAAGATACGTGGTAAAAGGGCTGGTCGTTCCGGCAATTAAATCGGACTTTTTAGCAAAGGCCACGCTGACGCGTTTGCGACCTCCGGCAGCAGTCGCCATTGCAATATAGTCGTGCAAGGGACCGCCGTGCGGATCCAGCTCGGTGGCATGATTATGGTTGGTCGACAGAGAAGACGTCCAGCCACTCCAGGAACTTCCGCCATTTGTAGAGACCGAATAGGAATTATTGGCCCCGGTATTGTCCCATGTAAAATGGGCCAGGTTCTGGTAATCATCGCTCAAGCGCACTATCGTCCCACCCAGGGCAAGATGTCCCACATCGGGCACATTGATTGTTGTCCATCCCGCGCTGCTTGACCAGGGACCGGTAATATTATTGGCCGGCATGGTACGAAGATCAAGGCTGCCTCGATTATCACTAGTCACCGCACCCATGATACGTCCGTCCGGAAACTGGAGTGGACGCGAAAACGTATTGAAATTAGCACTGTTGCCGTCGGAAGGCATAGCATTTGGACCGCTCCAGGTCAAGCCATAGTCAGTCGACGCATACACATTAGTCCCTCCAAACCATTCTCTATCATGAGTAGTAGCCAGGACCGTACCATCAGCAGCCTGAAAAGGGACCGGCGTATAGTTGCGACTCGGGCCGTGCATGTTTACCGGCCTGGGTGTTGTCCACGATGAACCGTCCCAGATACTCGACATGGCCCATCCCCATTGGACCCCCTCCTGGACCGATGATTGCCATAATGCAATAACCTTGCCGTTTGCCATAACCTCGATTGTACCTTCATGATTATAATCAAGATTAACTGAAGGAATTGTCCGCTCTGACACAAGCGCCTGGACTCGGCCGGTATGCTCCAGGTCTGGCGAGGCTGCCCTGACAGGATGCACTACCCCGACAATAATGGCAACGAGCATCAGCAGAAGTATCCTGCCGCTCACCGACAATTGACAGGACTGAATGGAATTCGACGGAAATGATCTGGTATGCATCTACTCCTCCTTCGATAAAAAGTTTGTTTATTGTGATGCACGGGCAATTTGCCGATTGAGCAGTATGCCCGATTTATTCTATTGTGAAATAAATATTTTGCGTATCGCATTTGAATGCGGCGATCCGGAAACAACAACACCACTTGTTAACGCCGTACCGGCTCTGTTTGTCGATAGTAGTTCACTTCCAAATTACTGAAAGTTGATGGAGCTTACCACAAATAAAATGAGCTTTAATGCTGTTTTTTATGACACACTCATATTATTTTGTTATAATATAATGAGTTATATATGATTTCCAAACAGCAGAACCACCAATTAATAATTTACAATGAGCTTCTGAAAGCAGCTCAGGACCAGGCGTCACAACCGTCCCGGGGGCTTCACTACCTGCCTCCCCTGCGCCGGCTTGCAGCGTGGTGCACCGTATCCAGACAGACAATCCATTCGATAGTAAACAGTTTGCGTAAAGAAGGAGTAATTTCCAAAGCACCAAACCGGAGATTGTACTGGAACTCCGGCGGGGAAAAAAAACTGAAAAGCTTTGTTGCACGAATAAAAGCTGATTATCGGGAACCTGAAAACGACACCGGCTATCGATGGGAGCGTCTTCGGCAGCGCATTATGCGTGACATCCTGGAGGGGAAGTATCAACCGGGCCACCCGCTTCCATCAATGAAAGAAATGGCCAATATCTACAATGTTTCGTTTCGTACCCTTAAAAAATCTTTGGAAAGCATCTGTGCTGACGGTCATATCGAACCATTTAAAAAGACATATCTCATCCCGTCCCTGGTTTCAAGCACTTCGGAGTCGAAAATTGTCTTCGTGACAATCTCGCACCCCAACGGCAATATCATGCCCGGCGCACTGTTTTTATCAGAGCTGCTTCGCTCTTTGCTTCCCCTTTGCACGCAGGCCCGTCTGCACCTCGATATACGAGGTTACTCGATGTATCAGGGACCATTCCGTTTCACCAAACCCGAAAGCGGGGAGTTTCCTCTCGATGACGATGATTCCACCCTCGGGTATATTCATCTTGCAGCCGCGCCTCGTGGTGGACGTGAAGCCCAGCAGCGGCTTCTTTCGTTTAAAAAGCCCTGCGCCGCACTCGATATCGCCGGCGTTCTTACCGAAAAGGAAATATCCATTCAGAGAGATGCATACTATTTCACTGCGGCAGTCTCGCCTGCCTGCGGACAAAAAGTCGCCCGGTATCTTATCGGTAAAGGCCACCGCGCGTTCGCCTATATCTCCCCCTTTCATGCAAGCGTCTGGTCGCAAAACCGGCTTGAGGGTATTGCCATGACCTGTCGCTCCGCCGGATACGGCGCCATTGCAAAAAGCTTTACCTTGAATAATCCGTCAGAGGTACACCGGTTTTATGAAGACGATGCTCACCGGCATTGCGATTATGACGCTCTTGCAGCATTGTACTCTACCTGGAGGTCCTCCGCCTCACCGGGAATCCGGAAATCACTCGACACCTATTTTGAGTACCTGTTCCCGAAAATTGCAGTCCCAAAAGGTGAATTTTTCTCTCAGCTCTGGCGGCTTTTCGCTGATGCGCTCGGGCATAATGAAATTA
>WJKA01000387.1 GCA_014729375.1 Chitinivibrionales bacterium | reverse complement strand
GTCTTTTGAGTGAATGTCAATTGCAGGTATTTTCCGTCAAAGCTGATATCCGGGCCATAAAAGCCGCTACGGCTGAACCCGGTTTGTATGCTGTTACTTGACAATTGTTCAAACCACTGGTTATCGACATACTGGCGAAGGTCTTCATTGACCTCATCGGGAGTGGCGCACCAGAAATCGCCGGCTTCATTGCTGAGCCGCGGCTGTTGCGAGTGGCTGTCACACTGTTGACCGTCAACATCCCAGATGCATTTCCCCCGATGGTCTTTTGAGACCATGATTGCCCGTTCCTGCTGCCAGTTAATCAGCGTGGTGTTGGATCCGCAGCGGAGAAAACGCGATTCTGGAGGCCATCCGAACTGATAGCACACCCACTGGTCAGAGTTGCACGACCAGTTGGGCTCTTCACCGCCCGTACCGATCGTAATTCCCGACTGAGAGCCGCAGGTAATATCAAAGGGTGAGTTGGTCGCCCAGCCGTTGTAATCGGCAGGGGCCATTTGAATTTCCTTTGATGTCGAGAAATCGCTGTTGAGCGTATGGATTTGCGGCTGACTGTGCCAGGAGTCGGTCCAGTAGGAGAAATAATTGCCCGACGGTGCCATGCTGTTGCCGCAGCCCCACCCGATTTTTGTTTGATAATCGAGCGTTCCGTTACCGGGAAATTCGTATGCTGCAATGCCACGCCCGCCGTTGTCGCAGGGCGGACATTCTCCGAAAACCATGGTGGCCTTCTGACCGTAAATATCACATCCCCACTCGGCAAGATCGCACTGGAGCGTGGCCAGCTCGGTGTCATCACCGGTAACCGCATTTACTTTACGAAAATATCTGCTGTCGTCAAGACACCCGATATTATGCCCGCTGGCTGCATTATAGTAGATTTCATCACCGATCGGCCACTCCATGTAGCCGTTGCCCCGTCCCTGAACCTCAACAAGATCTTCCCTGTTGGACCCGTCAATATCCATTACCGATACCCAGATTTTCCCCGACCGGTTCTTCCGGAAAAACGCGACCTTTGTTGCATCCACATTGAGTGTGGCCCACCTGCAGCCGTTGTCGCCCGACACCTGCGCGGTGTAAAGCGTATCGATCGAAACAACATCGTCATCCTTGATGATGAACCGTCGAAGATATGTCCGGTTATTGCCGTGATTGATCTGGCACGAGACCGCAATGCCGTCGGTTGCAATACAATATTGATATGAAACCAGTAGCAAAGCAATAAAAATTAAGCGATTAATCATGGTACAGCCCCTCTCTGAAAGATCACAATTGCAAGGAACGATGTCAACAGTTTCGCTTACATGCGGGTCGGATCAACGCACTGCCGTTACAATGATAATATAGCCAATTTTATGAGGAATTGCAAAGAGAACAGCAGGAAATTCCACGTATCAAATCTGGGACTGTGAATCCATGATTTGAGACTGCATTGAAGGGTGATTTGCATTTGCAACCTGTTTGGAGAGCTGTTTTCGGGCATGTTATTTGCAAATACAATAACAAATCATTGTAGCAATCGGGCTGTTTTGATGATGGTTTTTGGTTTATAATCCTCTATTCCCATGGTGAATGATACGGTTATGGCGGGCAGGAATACTTTCTCTATACCTGGAAAGGAGTTGGCAATGAAAACAGTTTCAGCTTTCGGGTGTGCGGTGATATTGACAGTATCGCTGGCAGGGTATGCGATCGAGGTTATTACTAATGATATTGCCACGGAATTTGCCGTTTATCAAGCCCAATCGCAGTCATTTGCCCCTTCAGTTGAACCGTATACGATAAATCCCGATCTTTCGAATGTCCATTTTGCCGATCACTACGATCTTTCCCCCGATGCCGCAGCAAAGCTTGTGCAGAACGGGTTTGTTGCCGTGCCCACCAATGCGGATAATATTTATGAAGTATACAAGGAGACACGCGACGCCGCACTTCCGGTATTTGTCACCACCGATGCAATGCTCCATTCATTTCATATTATATATGACTACATGCTTCGTATTGCAGAGCATGAGCGGTTCTATTTCGAGCTTGACGAAATGCTTGGCGCCCTGCAGATGGAGCTGTCGCCGCTGCTTGCGTTCCAGGGTGATGACTCCCTGAAAACCGCAATTATCCGTACCGCTGCATTTCTGGAAACCGCACACCGATTATTGACTGAGACGAAGACCGATACCAGCGAGCCGGTCGAGACCTGGGTGACCGGCGAACTGGCGCTGATTGAGGCGCACCAGGGTTTCGATTCATCAAAGGTGTTAAAAGAGCTGTATGAGGATTTTTCCCAGTATGTGCCGCGGGGCCATTATACCCGCAACGACCGGTTCAAGCGTTTTTTCAAGTCCATGATGTATCTGGGGAGGATGAATTTCCGGCTTACTACGCCGGATGATCCCAGCATAGCGCGCCTGGAGACCATGCAGGCCTGCCTGCTCACCAGGCTCCTGGCAACAGCGACCGGTGCAGCGGACAAATGGGAGCATATCTATCAACCCACGGTCTTTTTTGTGGGACGCAGCGATGATTTAAATTTCAAAGAGTACAAAGAGGTACTCGACCGGGTACTCGGCGCCGGATGGATCAATGGGGACATTTCGGATCTTAGCGACAATCTCGGCGATATTCTTGACGAACTGCGAAAACTGCGGCCGCCAATGATCCAGTCCGGCTTTGTGCTTGACACCGAGGATTTCTCCGAGGTGACAAAGGGATTCCGGGTCATGGGCCAGCGGTTCATTCCCGATTCGTATATGTTATGGAAACTGGTCTACAGTAATGTCGGCACGCAGGGGAATCCAAGGCTCATGCCGCGGGGGCTGGATGTCTTTGCCGTTCTCGGCTCCGAACGCGCGTATCATCACCTTACCGAGCTTTACAACGACGATATGTATGACGGGTATGTGGATACGCTTGCAGCGCTCAGGCAGGAATTTGCGTCCAGGCCCGCTGCGCAATGGGCAGAGAACCTCTACTGGAACTGGCTCTATGTTCTTGTCCCGCTGCTGGAGAAGGTCGGCGACGGATTTCCTTTCTTTATGACCACCACTGCGTGGGCCGACAAGACCCTGACCACTGCGTCGGGTTCCTGGGCCGAGCTCAGGCACGATACGATACTTTATGCAAAGCAGAGTTATACGTCCTGGGTAACGAGTTTGCCCCCACCGCCAATCGAAGGTCCAATGCGACAGGGATACGTGGAGCCCAATCCCGAAGTATTCGGGCGCCTTGCCGCGCTGGGACGGTTCATGAAAGAGGGTTTCTTGAATTCATCGCTCTCGGACGTGCTCCCGCTTGAAAAGCTCGACTCGTTTGCCTCACTCTGCACATCACTGCAGGGTATTGCAATTAAGGAACTCGAAGGCGGCAACATTACCTCGACGGAGTATAATGCGACCGTGGGGAATATCGGTCCCGCACTCCAAGCATTGCAGGATTTTACGGACTATTCCTTCACTACTCCGCAGGAACAGCAGCAAGGTATTACCTCCGACGCTGATTCCGCCATGGCGATTATCGCCGATGTTCACACGGACCCCAACTCGCAGAGGGTTCTCGAAGTCGGTGTGGGTAAGGCAATGGATGTTTACGTGGCTGCGCCTGTTGAAGGAGCTATAGTGCTGTGCCGGGGTGCCATGTTCAGCTATTACGAATTCCCGCACCCCATGAACGATCGTTTGACTGATGAAGGCTGGCAGGGGATGCTGGCAAACGGCTCCGCACCTTCAATGCCCGAGTGGACCCGTGGATTTCAGTATGATTCCACCCATACACAGACCCTGGGCGGATATGACCGGATTAAAAGTATTCAGGTTGAGGTCGTGAACCGCTATCAGCCGGGTGAGGAGATCACGATAACAATCGGCGCATCCGAGGTTCAATCGGTTACGGTAACCTCTTCGGCGGGAGATTCGCGGTCGCTCACTCCGGTAGCGTCGGGCCAGCGTGCCTATTCCGCCCTGGTGCCTCCGGACCTTCTTGAATCGCAATCATTAACCGTCGAGGTGAAGGCCGACAATGTCGGCTACCGCAAGCTGCTGGAAAACCGGGCCGCATCACCAGTCAAAAAGGGCCCGGTCGAATTTGCCAGTGCAAAGGAAGTGCGTACCTGCGGAAGGCGACTCGTGCTTCCCCGCAGCGGACGATGGTCGCTGTATGCGCCCGACGGCAGAAAGATTATTGACATACCGGAGGAAGCCGGGGTGTACACAATTCCTGAGGGAATTGCCGCCCGGATACTCTTCCTTGCCGGTCAAGGAAGAGGGGAAAATGCTGTGTACCGGATCGTTGCAGAATAACAGACTGGAGTTTGAAATTGGTGATTTATAATTTTATTCGCGGAGGTTTATCATGAATGCAAAACGCGTAATCGGTTTCGCTGTCATTGCAGGTTCACTGTTCGGATTGCTGAACAGCGGCCTGCTCTTTGCCGACTGGCAATCACTTGGTTTGAAAGAGCGCACAATTCATTGCCTCTATTATGACAGTCCCGACAGGTTGTTTGCCGGTACAGATCACGGTCTTTACTTGCGGTGGGACGGAATCTGGACCCGAGTTGAAGGCGGTTTGCCAACATTGCCGGTGAATGCGATTGAAAAGCCGGTCAGCGGAACGCTCGTTGTTGCCGCGGGCGACGGTTCCCGGTCGGACGGGCTTTATATCGGTACTGATATTCTTGACGGACCGCCGTTTTATGATTTCAAGCTCCTTGACTGGATAATCCGTCCTGCGGCAGTAGCGTCGAAAGTAATTCCCGCGGCCGACGGCGATCGTATCCGCCTGTATGTTGCCAGTGATGATGCGGTTTTTTCGGGAAGGTTACTTGACAGCACGATCGCACTTGAAAAAATGGCCATTCCCGATTATGCATTCGGCGTTGAACAGCCGTACTGCGCGGCAGTGCATGTTTTAAGCTCCGACCAGAAATGCTATGCCGGTGGCTATGACCGGAGCCCGCTGCCGGGCCCGGGAAAGCTTCTACGGGAAGTAACGGCCGACAGCATGCGCGTGATCAGAGAACGCAGCAATGTGACAGTAATTACCGAGGGGGTGGTCGATCGCGCTGTATGGGACGGCCCGGTACCGTATTCCTCCGACCAGCTTGTATATCCGTATGTAAATACCACGCCTGTGCTCGGCACCACCGATGAAGGTGTTGTTTATTTTCAGCGAAGCGATGTTATTGTTCCCTATGAAAATGCGCAGCAACAACAGGCCGGGACCTGGATTTCTTTAGGGAGCCCCAAGGATGAATCGGTTATTGATATACTGATGGCGCCTTTACTGAGGGCTATTCCCGCGGACCAGCAGGGACCTTCATATTATAACGGCGACAGAATGTATGTTGCGGTTGCCGGCGGCGTCTACCGGAAATGCGATTATAATGAAAACTGTGTATGGAGTGAGATAGGCGATATTCCCGGCCGGCCGCTGTGCCTTGCGTATCCCGGGCCGAGCCGCCAACAGGACGATCTGTATGCCGGCACCGGGAGCGGGGTGTATCTTTACACCGATGCCACCGACACCCGGAGCAGTGGGGGCGATCTCAGGGGATCATACGCCCACCGTCTGTCGTCGCACCGAACGCTTTTTGCACGGGGCGTGTCGCATGAAACGTACCGTATTGACGGAAGAAAGGCATGCCGTACTCCCGGGAGCGGAGTGTTCCTGGTCCGCCCTGCAGCAGCGGAAGACGGGCGTTTTCTGAAAGCAGTCACAGTTGAGATGCCCTGACAGACAGGATTGATTGTCTGCAGGATTAAGAAATGCGTATGAAACATCCGATACGCACGGGTCCCTGTATACTGTGTGATATTCAAAAACGGACAGTGTGCAGCGGTCGTCCCCGACCGTGGCACACCGTATTTTTTCTGCACAATATCCCGCGTGAATGAATGGTAAGGCCGTTCGACGCCGCGGCAATCTGCTGAGTTGAGTGATGGTCTGAAGAAGTTACCGTGAGCCAATCCTTTCGTTTGCATTAAATCCGCGTCCGGCAAGATCGAAACGGTCCGCATTCATCACCTTGTTCCAGGCCGAAATAAAGTCATTCACGAATTTCGCTTGAGCATCATCCTGCGCATAAACTTCCGCCAGTGCCCGGAGCTGTGAATTGGAGCCGAAGATCAGGTCGACCCGGGTCGCGGTCCACGCGCGTTCACCAGTCGCGCGGTCGAACCCTTCAAACACGTCCCTTTCCTCAGTCGTCGGCTTCCATTCGATACCCATGTCGAGAAGGTTTACAAAGAAATCGTTGGTAAGGGTTTCGGGACGTTTGGTGAAAACACCGTGTTGCGACTGGCCGGTGTTGGCGTTAAGCACACGAAGGCCGCCGAGCAGGACCGTCATCTCCGGCGCAGTCAGTGTCAGCAGTTGCGCACGGTCAACCAACAGCTCCTCTGAGGAAACTGTGTATCTGGATTTTAGGAAATTACGGAACCCGTCCGCAACCGGCTCGAGTACGGCAAATGAATCCACGTCGGTGTGCTCCTGTAGCGCGTCCATTCGTCCGGGCGAAAATGGAACGGTCACCTCATGGCCGGCTTTCTTCGCCGCGCTCTCAACAGCCGTACATCCGCCAAGGACAATCAGGTCGGCAAGTGATACTTTTTTGCCTCCCGACTGTGCTTTATTGAAGTCGTCCTTAATTGCTTCAAGGACCTGCAGCGCCTTTTTCAGATGGTCCGGCTGGTTGACCTCCCAGTCTTTTTGTGGTGCAAGACGAATGCGCGCACCGTTTGCGCCGCCGCGATTATCTGAGCCGCGGAAAGTCGATGCCGACGCCCATGCGGTCGAAACAAGCCCGGCGATGGACAGGCCTGAGTCAAGGAGCCTGCTTTTAAGCTCTGCAATATCCTTTGAGTCAATCAACTGATGGTCCACTGCGGGGATCGGATCCTGCCAGATCAAATCTTCATCCGGAACTTCAGGACCGAGATAGCGTGACTTCGGCCCCATGTCGCGGTGCGTCAATTTAAACCACGCGCGGGCAAAGGCATCGGCAAACGCTTCCGGATCTTTGTGAAAGCGGCGTGCAATCGGTTCGTAAG
>WJKA01000386.1 GCA_014729375.1 Chitinivibrionales bacterium | reverse complement strand
GATCTCGTGCTTTTGTCAGAGTTGCAAAAGGCGAGCCTTCAGAGCCGTCGTTACTGTCATCGCCGTTTGGCGAAACATAAATGGTTGCCGACCACGCTAACGTGGCAAGAAAAAATATCGCAAGTGAAATCTGCCGCATAATGCCTCCTTGGAAGTTGCGTTCTAATTCATGCCTTCTACTGAAATACACCCTGCCTTCAAAGGATATCGGCAATTAAATCAAGCACTTAATTCGCTACTCATCCTCCTTGTCGATAGTGATTGAATTTAATGAGTTATATCGCATTCTTGATTCAATAAAACTACAGATTAGTGAATTAAATTGCATAGAGAAAATAAGCAAATAATACAATAGCTATTATGGCCTATTATGGTGTCATAGATTTTGATGAAAGATCCTGAGACATGCGGTGCGCTGGCGGAAACGATTGTCGCAACCAAGATACGCCGTCAGACAGACAGCAGGAAGCTTCACTACTGGTCGGGCAGAAAAGAGATTGACTTTGTTGCCGAAACACTCGTTGAAGTCAAGTACCGAAACGTAGTCCGGGCAGATGAGTTTGCCTGGGTGGAGCCGATGCTGCGTCCGGGCAGAAATTCGTGGTTGTTACAAAGGACACCAACGCCGTGAAAGGCAGGATTGAACTTGTTGCGCTGAAACGATGGCTGACAGAGTAGAACATGCGATTTTTTCTGAAAGCTCGTCAATCCATAAAGCAGGACACGGTTTATATATGAGCATACCACCCGGCATCCTGAAAGCCATGCACTATCTGATCGAGCGCATGTCTCAAAATACACGCCAGGGGCATACAACGGCGCCTGGTATATACCGTCACTCTCTTGAACACGTCGTCCCCGGCAGGTAAAAAACGCTTGCTCCATTTCTTTCGATATGCCATAGCGGGCATAATCAGGGAAGGCTGCCGATGCTACACCCAGGGCAAAGTAGCCGTCGGCATCGCAGACCCCGGCAAGTCCCGACTCTGTAAGCTCCACCCGGGCGCCGGCAATGCCCTCCCCCGCCCTGTCCACAACACGGCCGCTGATTCCAATGTCCTGCGACTGTGTCGCCCCACCGAAACCCATCATGAAAACCGCTACCAGCAATCCACGCCCAGAATTTTTCGCATCCATTATATTCCTTTTATATTATGTTCTCTATACCACAAAGATAAACAAACCCGGGAAGTGCCGGAACCTCGTAATCTGACACGCACAGGCATAATTTTGACTTTTACCACCTGCTGCATGTCGATCAGCGCAATTAAATAATACTTCTCATTAAAAGGAGACGTTCCATGCATAGCCACACAAGATACTCGATTCCCACCTATGTTTTTATCAGCCTCTCATGTGCCGCAATCGCGGTATTCTGTGCCGAACATAGCACCAGCTCCAATGCAGCAGGGGCGGATACGCTTCCGCTCGCATCTCCCCGCTATGACGGTGCCATGTCGGTAGCTGAAGCGATTTATTCGCGAAAATCTGTCAGAAACTTTAAACAGAAATCGATTCCGTTCCAGGCCATGTCCCAGCTTCTGTGGGCAGCGGGAGGGAAAACAGTTGACGGCGTCAGCGGAGCAACGCGGAGTTATCCTTCTGCCGGCGGATTGTATCCCCTCGAAATATACCTTGTCTGCAAAGAAGTGGACAGTATTGCTGCCGGTGTTTATCGCTACGAATGGAATTCGCATTCCCTTACCGGTATTAAATCCGGTGATTTAATCGACTCATTGAAACAGACGACATACAGTGGTTCCTTGAAATCGACCTTCGTGCCTGCCTGTATTGTGATCACTGCAGATTATTCGAAAACCGCGCTGAAATACGGCGACCGGGGTGCGGATCGCTATGTTCCCATGGATGCCGGCGGGAGCGCGCAGAATGTATATCTGCAGGCCCGGGCACTGGGGATTGCTACCTGGCCGATCGGTGCTTTTGATGATACGGGCGTTAAGAAGGTGCTGGGTATCGATGATTCAGAGCAGGTGCCGCTGTGCATTATTCCCTGCGGCAAACTTTAAACCTGTATTCAGCAGTTGGTTCACGGCATTCGGCAGAAGCTCTTTGGCAAGGCGCTTCCCTGCATGCGTATTGTATGCTATACGGACACTTACCGAACGGCAATTGATTTCCGGACAATCCGTGCTGTGCCGAACCGCGCGACAATAATATAAAGACCTTTGTGTAAAGCTACCCGGTTCGCAGCAATCAGTGTCCGGTGAACTCCCGCAGGCTGAAGACCGTCTGCCGGGCTGTGTACCAGTTGCCCCTGCGAATTATGCACATCGATTCGCACCCGCATCTGCTCAGGCAACCGGTAGTGAAGCATTGGCGCTGCATTGCGCCCGGCAATAACGGTAAATTCATCAATCAACACGCTTTGCAGATACTTCTGCGCAGTCACTCCGCCGCTGAATTCGGCAATGATCAATTTATCGTCATCCATGGTGACTGTCAAAGGATTAGTTGTCCCGCTTGCATCGCCGCTCCATTCGATAAACTGTGCTCCCGTTTCAGGAGTTGCAGTCAGCGTCGCCGTGCCGTCGGGGTTATACCGAACCTGCGCATTATCAACCTGAACGGAGCCGTTTCCATTGCGGGTAACGGTCAGGCCGTATACCCGGGGACCGGTATCGGGCGATCCGTCTTTCCACTGCATGACCGAATCCATGTGCTGCTCTGCACCATAGGATGGATTATAGATTGCCGATTTAGCCTGAGCAAGATGGGTCGGTACCTGCGTCACGATCCCCTGGACTGTCGACTTGGTGCTGTAGCTCCAGCGTGACTCCGAGCGACGGCTTCCGTCGGGCCAGTAGCGGACCCATAGATCCAGCGTGCCGTCTTCGCCGTGAAAAATCTGCCACCGGAGAGAACCGTCGGGATTCCAGAATGTCTCGATCCCCGCGCGCACGCCTTTGTCCCAGGTGACCCGGTACTTGGGAGCGCCGCCGGGGTAGTTATGCTCCTCCATGCCGTGAAGAATATACCGCCCGTCAACACAGTCGATCGCGCTCCAGGTCACGGTGCTGCCGTCGGTTTGCGTTTCGGAATAATCCGCAGGCGTTCCCTGGCATTCGGGATCCGTGATATCGGTGCTGCTCGAAAGTATCCAGGCCTCGTTGAGTTCAAAATGCGCACAGGGATTGCTCTGAGTGGAGAACATGTGGATCATGCCGTTATTGTCCTGCGTTACACCGGTGTATTCAAATCCTGATGCGGCAGTCGGGACCTGTTTTGTGGTCCATGATGATCCATTATTGGTTGAGAGGGCCACCCATTTGTCGCTGTGAACAAAAAAGAGGTTGCCGCTTTTCAAACGATACGTCGTTGCCCGACGGTCATCATCCCCTAGATGGCTGCCTGCAGACATATTCCAGGTCTGGCCTTTATCGCTTGACGTTGCAAAAAACTGCGACCCCCTGTTGCCGTGAGCAAAAATAGTGGATCCATCGGCCAGTACGTTCGCCGACATGTGAATGCCGGGAAAATCTCCGGCCTCCTTCCAGGTGACCATATTATCATCACTGCGAAACAGCTTGTTCTCGTCGATTGTCACATAATAACTGCCGGAATTATCCTTGAACATATCCTGAATGGGGAACGTATTTGATGTATAGATTGTGCCGTTTACCGTACCGACAAGAACCGGAAACTGGAACGGACCCCAGGTCGCGCCGTTGTCGGTTGACACATTCCATTTCCACGGCGGCCGCATCATACCCTCAGTGCCGGAAACAAAATAGAGCGTACCGTCCTCGTTCCACAGCGCGCAGGAGTGTTCCGGAAGGCTTTTGCAGTCATACCACAGTTCGGGCCAGTCCCATTCTTCAGCGCCGAACCGCAGCCGCCGCGCAACCCAGCTCATGGCAGGTTTACGCTCGGTTTCATCGGTGTACCATATTGCAAGGATATCACCATTGTCAAGAACTTCGTAATCAGGGCTGTGATTGCGACGCTCGTAGTTTTCCCAGAACCCGGTCTTCTGGGCAACCTGCGGAGTTACATCATTACCGCCCGGTTGCTGAAGGTTACGATCATCAAAGGGAATCGGCATGATCGTGCGCACTCTGAACCAGGGCTGATTCATATCCGGCCCTTTCTCTTTCACATCCTCGGTAGTGTGCTTCAGCGCCTGCATCTGGAACGGCGCCACATAGTCGAGCGGTTCGGTGGTCGGTATATCACCCTGGACTATGCGGAACCCTGTAAAGGATTTCCGCTGGTTGTATTGCGACAAATCGGAAATCGATTCATCGATATCGAACGGCCACTGGGGCGGGAAAGAACAACGGTACGCCGGACGGCGAAAATAGAGCGCATCGAGATGATCGTCCGAGCGAAAAGTCCTGCTCACCCGTCCCCCGCGCACGACCTTTGCATACCCGAATTCCGGTCCCACCGGATCGGCCTGATCGCGCGGATCATAGTAGCCGTACCAGTCATGCACCCACTCCGACGGCAGATGGTACATTCCTTTGAGACCCCAGGGATTGGGATCGTCCCAGCTTGTAGCCAGCGAATCGCCTTCAGGCCAGTATTGATCGTAAACACCGGCCTTTGCGCAATATTCCCATTCGGCTTCGGTGGGAAGGCGGTACGTTTTGCTCTCCTGTTGCGAGAGCCATTCACAGAAATCCCTGGCCTCGTACCAGTTTACAAATGCACGATCGTTCACGCCCTGGCTGCGGAGATCGTTTGTCGACGGCGATCGGACAGAATGATCGTAGGAGGCTTTAAACTGCATGAATACATCCGGCGGTACTTCGACTTCGGAAATGTAAAAATCCGAACTGATGGTGACATTGTGCGCAGGATGCTCGTCCGGGTCGCCGTGAGACGTGTAAATATGCGAATACCGCCCCAGCGGGCTGTCCGACTGACGAGTATCATCGCCCGGTGTTGCATTGGTCTCCCCCATGACAAACGTGCCGGCCGATATCTTTATCATGGTCATGCCGACAGAATTGGTGTAGGTGTCCTGTCCGGCGATAAAAGCCAGTATGCCGGATAAAAACAGATACAACACTCCCTTTGAGATGCACGCCTCTACGCTATTCCGCATATTCCCTCCAGAATGATATGATTTCACGATTAATATATTGATTATACCATAAACATAATAAAAGCCTGCCGATAAAGCTCTTATAATATTTGAGAGCATTTCATTTTCTATTATCACCTGTTGCTGTCAAGCTCATAATTATTTTTGAAATCGATGATTTCTGTTGCGCCCAGCTATAGCGGCACTGGCGCAATCGGCCGAGCACATAATGCGCTGCCTCGTACGGCAGGGATATAGCTACGCTGTTTATATTTCACCACAACGTCTATTTTCTTGAGCGCGGGTAGGTCGCAGGGGTCGAAAAATGCGGAACAGTTGGTTGGATATTGAGCACGAGTCAAGATGATTTTTACAAGCGTCGGGCTTGCCCCGGAAAATCAAAATACCTGTCCAGTCACACAATGCGAAACCGTACGGATTTGCAATCGCGGGAATTACCGCCTGCCAATATTCGATAGTCGCCCGGCTGCATACGCCATTGCATGTCGGCATCCAGCGTCGACAATTCGCGCCGTCCGATTGTGAATCTGATAGTTTTGGTTGCCCCGGCCGGTATGCGCACGCGGCGAAAGGCAATAAGCCGCCTGAGCGGCTGTAGCGGCAGCACATTGCTGGCGCACAGGTAAAGTTGCACAACCTCCTCGGCCGTGCGCGCACCTCGATTTCTAATGTCAAGCGACACTGTCGCCGATGCGCGGATATTGCGGGGTGTTACGTTCAAGTGGGAATAGCTGAAACGAACGTAGGAGAGGCCGAATCCGAACGGAAAAAGTTCCTGCCTGCCGCGCAAATCGACATAATCGTATTTACGTCCGGAGGACCTGCCGTCATAGGTACAGGGGAGCTGTCCGGTTTTTC
>WJKA01000385.1 GCA_014729375.1 Chitinivibrionales bacterium | reverse complement strand
TTTTTACTGAGTTTATCGAAGTATGGGCAAAAAGAAAGCCAATCCCAAAGTTCCCCGCCTGGTCGAAAAGCCGATGCCCGGCACCATGGCTGCGTATGCCGATGAGTATTACGTGTGGCTTGCTGAACGGAACTACTCTTCGGAAACCATCAAAAACCGGCAGGTATACGTGTACTTCTTCATGAAATGGGCGGATGAACGGGGACTTGTCGAACCGGAAGAGGTTACCCGGCCGGTAATCGAGCAGTATCAGCGTTATCTTTATCACTACAAGAAGAAACGCAGCGAAGGCTATCTCTCGGTGAACAGCCAGTATGCCCGGTTGATAGCGGTCTGCGGATACTTCAAATGGCTTGCCCGGCAGAACTACATCCTCTACAATCCAACGGCTGATATTATCATGCCGCGAGTCGGTAAACGGCTGCCGGCGCACGTGCTGAGTTCCGAGGATGCCGATCAGATACTCAATCAGGCTGATGTCAATGACATTATGGTAATCCGTGACCGGGCAATGCTTGAGACGCTGTAATCGACAGGTGTTCGGCGTTCTGAGCTTATCGGCATTACCGTATATGATATCGACTTCGACCGCGGTACGGTGTTTATCCGTGGCAAAGGCAACAAAGACCGGGTAATCCCCATCGGCGGCAGGGCGCTTGTATGGATACAGAAGTATCTTGCCGAGGTCCGCACCCAGCTTGTTGTTGAGCCCGACGACCACATCCTCTTTTTAACTGCTCACGGCGAAGCGTTCTCCCCGAACCACCTGACCGGACATGTTCGAGAGTACATCCACAATGCCGATATCGGCAAAAGAGGAAGCTGTCATCTGTTCCGGCATGCCATGGCAACGCTGATGCTTGAGAACGGGGCGGACATCCGTTTTATCCAGTCCATGCTGGGCCACTCACGGTTGAACACCACCGAGGTGTACACGCAGGTGAGTATCCGCAAGCTCAAGGAAATCCACGATGCAACCCATCCGGCGAACAAGCAGAAGAAGCCGAAAAAGAAACCTCTCAAGAAAACCCTGAAGAAAAAGCCGAAAAAACCACCTGAAAACAATTAAACGCTTCCGGGAAAAAGGCTGCATCAAGTATTTTCTTTTTAGCCGCTTCTTGTTAAGCGAACGTTCTTTGATAGCCAAAAACTTGCGTCAGGGGTATCAGCTCGGTTGTTGACAAACCACAACAGGGACATGTCCTTTTAGCCGCTGAAATGCACCGGGTTGCAGCACTTTTAGGTACGACATTGCGTAAGACCCACTTATACCGCCAGAGAGTGGGAAAATGGAATTGGAATATATTACTACAGAGAAAGATTTTATTTCTGCCGGATAGGAAAATTCATATCTGAAGATCCAATTCGATTTAAAGCTGGTGATGTAAATTTATACCGTTATGTGAAAAACAGCCTGGTTATGTTTAAAGATCCATTTGGATTGGTATGTGGTGGATCTGGTTGGCAGGATGAAATCTGGAGCGATAAAGGATTAGGGTGGGATTTTACTGAGTGCTGCCAGGGGTATGATGATTGCTATCTTAATGGTCCGGAAGGGACTGGAGCAAATTGTGAAGATAAAGATCGGAGAGAAGAAGAGAGGAAAGAATGCGATGATAAATTCTATAATTGTATGGAGAACGAGTGCTTATCAGCCCCCACAAAAGCAACTATGGAGAATTGCCGAATGAATAGGAACATTAATTATTTCTTTGTAAGGACATTCGGTGGCAATTATTATGGGAAAGATGTTGATTAACAATCTATGGAAAATAAAATAGACACATTTTTTTTGGGAGTAAGAATTACATTATTATGCATTGGAATCATGAGTTGCAGTGTTATTTTTAGACATATGAGCTTTACGGCTATAAGGGAATTCAATCTATATCCACTATTTCTGTTTGTCAGCGTTTTCTGGATATTGACTCCATATTTTGCATTATTCTTTATTTCCAAAAAGGCAAAATCGTTTTCATTAAATATTGCACCTGCAATAATTCTAATAATTATTGCGGCATTTGTAATATATGACACGCTTAGTTCTACAGATGCCCAAGCTGGAATTGGATTCCTGCTTTTACCCTTACTTCAACTATTATCTTTACTTTTTACGTATTTTATTTCCTTTTTTATAATAGCAGCTATTGATAGTTTGAAATCTAGAAAGTAGTTGCTTCGGTTATGTGTTATTGCTTTTTTTCTCATCATACCCTTTACCAAAATAATCATCATACGATTTCCGGTCTTCCGTCATACTTTCCCGAATTAAACCTGTCTATTGGAGGGCTTTTCTCATCATAACTGCAATTTCCCACATAAAGCCCCACGAACTTATACTCTTCCTATGCTGGTCTGCCGGTATAGCATATTATCAAGCATTTTCCACAGAAGGGATTTAAAGAAAAGGCCCGACGAAAGGAGGAAAAAGCCAGGAATCCCTTTCCCTGAAAAAATTCAATTTTCATAGTGATGGAATTCAATTTTCAACAAGCACTAATTATCCTCTTCGCCATACTCGATTTTCACCGAGGCGTCGAAGGCGATTTTTCCGCGTCGGGGTTTGGTGACTTTCAATTCGGGATAGGAGTCTTCCAGGGATTGGATCAGCCGCTGGAGGCGGACGCCGAGGTTGGGTGACACAGGATCGTAAATAATGCTGGAGTCGCGTATGAATTCGCGGTATTCGAATTGCGATTGCCCGGTTTCACAGTATGTACCGATTATTTTGCGGAGGATTTTTGCTGGCGCAGACCGGATAAAGTGATTGCCGTTCACCGAAATACTTTCATCCTTGATATGGTATACAATCCTGAGCTTGTGCGCAATTTCATCAAGAAGCTCCTCATGCTTTTGGCGGGCCGCTGACCACAGCTCGTTTTCATCAGTGGTCGCTTCATCGATAATCCCGGCAAGAAAGTCGGGCGGCTTTTTAAGGTTGCGGCGATACCGGAAACCATACATGCCGACCGGCGCCTGATACGCGCATCCTTTGTGAAGCACGACCCGCTCGCGGCGGGGACAGAAATAATCCTTGCCCGCAACAATGACTTCGGTGTCGGGCACGCCGTACTGCTCGATAGAAATGTCTCTCGTGCGCAAAAATTCGTGCAGCGTGGTGCAGGTCCCGTAATAATCATCGTCGATAAGCAGCATGTTGTCTGCGAATTCAACCGAACCTTCCCACACAACATCTTCGATTTTCTGGCTGTCGCATATCATGAAAAGTTCTTCAAACGGCTCGATATTCATGCAGTGGGGAAGGAGCTGGATAATCATTCCCGCCCATATTTCGCTGTCGTGCGGGGGAAGCGGTCCGGCGAATGTTTTCTTGTCGAGCTTGAACGACCCTGCCGGACTGGAATGCATGAGCATCATGGTCCCGATATTCCAGTCGTCGACGGTTTCGTGTTTGACAATCCGCTGGACCATGCCGGGCGCAAGCTTGTCGGTGAAAAATTCGATCATTTGCAGGAGTAAAGGACGAACATCACGCGCGGAAAAAAGGTGCCCCAGAAACGGCTTGCCCCAGCTCAATACCGAACGCGCGGAAATAAGCATCCCCCGGTTGATCCGCTGAAAACTCCGTCTGATAAAATCGAGAATGTCTATATCGCACGACAGAAGAAACTGCTCTGTTGCTCCCAGAACCGTGACAACATACTCAAGCCGCGCTTTGCTGTCCTCCTCCCACAGCTTCGCATACATCGCCGCTTCCTGGTCCGGAAGCGTGAACCCCGGAAGAGGATACTGGTTCCAGAAGCGCCGGATATCAGCGCTTTTCATCTCAAGCAGCATGCCGGTATACAGGATTTTCAAAACATCATTGCGGATATACACTGATTTGCGGGATTTTTTTACTTTTTGTGCCAGCATTGCAGCCATATTTATTTTCTGTACAGAAATCCCCTACCAGCAGTGTGGGGGAAGGAGGTATTTACCAGACATGTCCGTTACTTATATACCTTACTGCATAAAAGGTCAATTTGCCAATTGCCGTACACCGGAAGGTGCTTTTACCTGTCAAGAAATCCTGAAAGACAGTATAAGGAATATATCGCGCATGCTGCACCTGTATTTCTATGTAAGGTAATATAATTATTAGAGATAAGGAAGAACAATACGAGAGTATCAGATGAAGGCTGAAAACCCGGACACGAGGTAAATGTTGACAATTCTGGAACAATAAATTATTTGTATAGGATTGCTTTTTTTATGTGGCACTGCCTTCAAGGCCATGCAGGACCACACAGCAATACATTACGATAAGCACGCTATGCCGAAATTTGCATACAAGGTACGAGACACGCAGAACAGGGTGCTGGGCGGCACGACCGAGGGCACGGATGTTGACGAGGTAGTGGATCGCCTGACAGAGCGAAACCTGACCCCGCTCAATATCGATGAGCTCAATTTTGACGGTACCCGCAAGGATGAGACCTTTGTCGAGAAGGTTAATAATGCATTGCTCAAATTCCAGACACGGGTACCGTACAAAACAGTCGTATTTTTTACCCGGCAACTGGCGACCATGGTCAACGCTGGCGTGCCCATCGCGCACGCGCTCGACCAGCTTGCTACTGCCGAAAAACCCGGGTTCTCACGGATACTTCACGCAATAGCCGATGATATCGCCATGGGAAGCGCTTTTTCCGATGCAATAGGCCGTCACCCGGGCGCATTCGACGATGTTTACGTTGCCCTGGTCCATTCCGGTGAGGTATCCGGGTCCCTGGACCGGGTCCTCGAAGAACTCGCTACGTACATGGAAAACGTGCAGGCTATGAAAGAAAAGGTGAAGGGCGCCATGCGGTATCCGATTTTTATCGGAGGATTCGTAGTCTTGCTGATTATCGCGATTTTATGGAAACTCGTGCCGGTTTTTGAAAATCTCTATGCAAGTTTCAATGCGCAACTGCCCCTGCCGACACAGATCCTGATAAGCATTTCAAACGGTATCCGGGACAACGGCCTCCAGTTTTTCGGTATTATTGCCGCGGTGATTATCGCATTTTTTATCGGCATGACCAGGAAAAAATTCAAAAGGTTTATACATAAATCAATTCTCTTTATTCCGGTTTTCGGTGGAATATTGCGCAAAAACATACTGGCCCGGTTCTGCCGCACCATGGCGGTCCTGCTCGGCTCGGGCACGCCGATCCTTCAGGCAACAGAAATTTCCGGCGCGGTTGTCGGTAACCAGCTCTATTCCGAAAACCTGGAAAGAGTATTTGTCAGGCTCAGGACCGGCGAGCTGCTCAGCCAGGCCCTTGCCGCTACCGGACAGTTTCCCGTACTGATATGTCAATTGACCGCAACCGGAGAGGCCGCCGGGCGTATCGAAGACCTCCTGGGAAAAGCAGCCGATTTCTATGAACGGGAAATCCGGGTCACCGTCGATTCCCTGGCGGCAATTATCGAACCGTTTTTAATTATTATACTGGGAGGCGTTGTAGGACTTATTTTAATTGCACTCTATTTTCCGGTTTTTACGCTGGGGAAACTGATGAGATACTGAATTTTATTGAATATTTCAGCCGTGAAAAAGTATATACATTATTCTGGGCTATAGTGGCACTGAAATAGCGAGCTAAAACAAATACAAAAGAAAAATAATGGAAGGAGGAGGCCAACAGGAACGAAATTATCTGAATGAGGTGCAAAAATAAGAATAATTATCAGAATTCCCCTATTTTCAGGAGAGGAGTTAAAATGAAATTCAAAGCTTTGAAAAAAGATGCCGGGTTTACCCTTATTGAAGTCATTGTTGTTGCTGTTATTATCGCTGTTTTGTCTGCTGTTGCGATACCGTTGTATAACGGCTATATTCGGGATTCACGAAGGAATACGGCCGAGAATGTTGCGGGATCGGCAACGAGCTTCATCGGAACCTGGTATTCTATGAACTCGGATTTGGACGGAATAGATGTAGATATAGATGGCGCTAGTAGTGGAACACTATCAGAAAATATTGGTACATGGCTGTGGAGTGATAACGAGCAAAAAACTACTCTGATAAGTGGCGAAGAGGGTAACGAAAATAGGTTTCTTATCCCAACAGATATTGCAATCATTGTACGAGGAGATAGTTTGTTGGTTCGAGGTACTCATGTAAAGGCATATGAGGGAGAATTTAGCGGCAGTGCAGCTCCTGATACAATTGATGTAACGCAGCCTTATCATTACCATTAATTTTGAAAAAGTTTTATAGGTTGAAAGGCGATTGATTTTCATCAAATATATTTCTTCTTTCTGTGTCTCTTTGTTTGTTTTATAAATGGAATTAAAGATAAAGTGTAACCCTATAGGTTTCTTTGTTTAATATGAATGGCTTTACATTAGTGGAGGCTATTGTTGTTTCAGTTATTCTCTTAATATTATCAGCTATTGCCATACCGTTGTATAATGGATATATAAAGCAAAGCAAGCGAGATCGGGTTCACGATCTGGCAATAACAGCGTCTGCTGCGGCAAATGCCTATTTCAGGAAAACAGGCAGTCCGCCCCCTGATGCATCTTCATTGAATTTATTTCTGGATAACAATTCAAAAATCGGCATTGAAATAGATTCAAATGAAATTATTATTTCGGACACCAGTGATGCTGAGTGGGTTTCAGAAACGTTATATGCCTGGTAAGGGCGGTTATGGTTGTTCGAAATAGGCCTGATATTGGTTTTACGCTTGTAGAAATACTGATAGCCGCTTCAATTTTTTCAGTCGGCATAGTTGGGTTTGCCGCGCTTGTTGCCAAGGGCCGTGAGCTCGATGTCGGTGACCGTCACCGTCGACTGGCGCGCTATCTGATCGATTCCTGTTTTGAAGATACGTCGTATCATTTTTCCAATTATGCAAATCTTGAAACACTGGAAAATGATTATGAGCGTATTCTCGACGAACGCAGGCCGGACACAACCGGAGATGAGCTTGTGTGTACTGTCCAAGTGGAAGTAGAAGGGCCGTTGCAGATTTCAGCTTATAATACATTTAATGTTTATTATAAAAGGCTTATTATATCTTCCCGTTGGCGCGAACCGGAAGGTATGGATTCAATAGTGCTGGAAAAATGGCTCACCGAGGTCCCATGACCAACAACCGGAAGGGCGTCACACTGGTTGAAGCAATCACGGTCGGCATTATTGCCGCGATTGTGGGCGGCTTTAGCTGGTCGTTTCTCAGCATGTATTCCGGAGAAATCAGCGACGGCACGATTGCTGCACGAATGCAGATGCAGGGGGAAAATATTATTCAGCAGATTGCCCGGGACGTCCGCCGGGGAAGTATAGTGCTTGATTCTCACGAAACAACGCATGCAGCAGGCGGGTATACACCATCAGCAATTGCCCATGAAATAATTGTCTGGGACACGGTCGGCGCGGGCGTGCGGGACACGCTGGCAGGCTTCCGTGCCGGAACGCCGTTTTTCTATGAACTTGACACGGCAAATGATTCACTGGCCGGTTTTTTTACCGGCGACGACACTGTAATTCTGCTTGATACCGCAAGCAGGTTTTATCTGAGAGACAACCGTGACGGTGTTATTGTCGATCTGATATTGACCGCGCAGGTCAATAACAAAAGGTTTATGGTACCGGTCAAAGGGAGTTTCAGGTGCAGAAATTAGTTGCGCAAATCACGGTAAGGCTGAAAAACAGCAGCGCATCGGCAATGGTGGGCGTAGTGTCACTGATAATAATCATGGCATTCGGCGCAACAGCGCTGCTCCAGGTCGCAACAACATCTTCACTCAACGAAGCTGAATCTTTCAGGGATACACAGGCATTTCTTGCCGCTGAATCAGGTCTTCTTCTTGGCGCCGGGTTCGCAAAATTTGAAAACGATGTGGATACAGAATTTCCGGACCCGGGGGACAGTATTTATCTTTTTCAAGAAGAACCGATTTTTTCACATTTTGTGGATGTTATTATTGAATGTATTATAGAAGACACCTGCTACAGAATGATCAGTGAAGTATTTGACAGTGCTGATTTTGCCTTGCATGATGAAACTACATTCAGGATAAGATTAGTGTATGATACAATTGCCAAGGATAATATCAATCTAACGGCGATGAAAAGCTGGAGGCAGGAATATGTATACTGAGCAATTGATTATCGCGTTGTTTTATATAGTTAGTGGGGATCGCAACAACTCGATGAATTAGTGATTTTATATCATTTTTGCGACCGCTTGGCGAGAGGAGAATGTGTATTAAATGAGGTGCAGGCATATAATTATTTCCCCGTGCCATGGCCTTCCAGGCCATGGAGAATCAGAACACCTCCTTGTCCATACAGAACCAGAAAAGCTTTTTGTAAATAACATATCAACTGTATTGTTTTCAGCAATTATATTTAGAGGTCAACAACTCAAAAGGCTTGAGGAGAAATGGCGAAAAAGGTAGGCACGACAATCGGGTTGGAATACGATAATTTCGGTGTTCGCGCGGCGCGTGCCGGGGTCGAGGAGGTCGGCGGCGATTATCTCAGCTCGATTGAGGCGGTTGAAGAAGTACAGGGGGATTTTTCCAGAGAAGAGCAATTGATTGCCGGGATCAGGGAAATCAAAGACAAAATCGAAATTGGACCAAATGATAAAATTGTCACCTGTGTTACCGGCAAGCAGATCTATGCCGGTCAGATAAATTTCCGCCGCCTGGCTGATGAGGAGATGAAAAACGCACTCCGCTTTGAAATGCGAAAAAACCTTCCATTCGAAATATCTTCAGCCACAATAGATTTCAATATTATCGATGCAGGTGATAAAAAGAACGACAGGGTCAATGTACTTGTCGCGGTTGCGGCCAACGCGCTCATGAACAATCAGCTCCGCGCCCTTGAAAAAGCAGGATTAAAGCCCCGGGCAATGGATATCCTTCCGGTCACCGTTGCCAATGCATTGTGGCTCGGACTGGGAAAACAGCCCGAGCCCGGCGCAGCAGGCGTCGCGCTCCATATCGGTCCGCGTATTTCCACGCTGGTTTTTGACGGTGAAAATGCATCATTTTTTCACCGGAGTATCTATTTCAATGCATGCGATCTGTTCGGAAATACAAAATCAGAGATGTCCGACCGGGAGCGGGGGAGCAGGATTAACAGTCTTATTGATGAAATTGTCCGGTCACTGGCTTTTTACGAGCAGACCTATAAAGTCTCACAGTTTTTGTTTCTGCAGATAATGGGCGAGTATTCGTTTTACAAGGAGCTTGCCGAATCCCTGGCAAAAAATGTTTCGCTCAAGATAAATCCACATTCAGTTCTTGAAATTTCAGGATATAAAACAAAGGCGCCGTTCGGCAAATTCGACGCAGCGGTTGCACTGGCAATGCATGCATAGGAGACGCGGAAAAGAGCAATGCGATATGAAATAAACATGATCAGGTCGGTGCGCGAGATGGAGCGCCGCGCGCAGCAGCGACGGGTGTTTTCACTCGCACTCTCGGCTATTGCCATAGGTCTGCTCGCGCTCTCGTTCTTTTATGCCACCCTGCAGGTCCTTACCATGGAATCCGTGCTCAGGCAGGAAAAAAACAAGCTGAAACTTGTTGAAAATGAGTACGAGCAATACCAGGAAACCCAGCAGATCGTTGAAAAAGACGATGTCGAACTGCTTGACAAGCTCCAGAACGGCAAAGTGTTCTGGACCCGTATCCTTGCCGCGGTCGCGCATTACCTTCCTGATAATTACTGGACAACCGAATTCTCGTTTAACAGCGAGGTGCTCAATATTAAAGGAGAGGGGTATATTTCCCGGAGCCAGGACCAGCTTGTTGTGCTGGACAAGTATATCCGCAGCCTGGAAAATGATCCCCGGTTTTCGTCGGTGTTTAAATCAGCATCTCTGGTTTCCGCCGAACGCTCGTCAAAGGAAGACAATAAAATTGCTTTTAACATTTCCGCGGAGCGGCGCTGACACGCAACAGAAAGCAGGACATGAAATCTCAGAACATTATTGTTTCAGTAATTCTTGTTTTTGTAATTGCGCTTGTTGCAGGAGACCGCCTGTATCTTTCCAGGTTGACCAGACGGTTCAAGCAACTGGAACAGCAGCGGATTGTCACCTCAAACAAGCTCGCAACGGCAAAAATTATCCATGAAAACCTGAACCATGTACGCGAACTCGTGTTTCAGAATATGGATTTCAAGGGAGAAAAAGATACGATAAATCATCAAAGCGAATTTTATTCTTTTGTTACAGCATGCATGAATGATCTCAAGCTCAAGCTGATTTCATTTTCACCCCAGAAACCGGAGAAAAAAGGCACGGTAACCACAAGCAGCTATGATATTGAGTTTGA
>WJKA01000384.1 GCA_014729375.1 Chitinivibrionales bacterium | reverse complement strand
GTCGGGATTGGTATTTATATATTCCGAGAAGTAAATTGGCAGCGGCGATGAAACTCCGGCAAGCTCCATAAACGAAAGCACAAAAGTAATACCGCCGTCTGTTTCTTTAATTTCCGCTATGTCACTTGGAGGAAACCCGAGTGCGCATTCGGGCTCAAGACGGATACGGCCGCTGTCAACCGGATCACCGGCGATACCCTCAACCTTGAACTTCTCCTCAAGGAGCGAAAGTGCCTGAAAGAAATTGAAATGCCTGCTTTCCCGTACCAGGCGTCCGGTCAAATTACCCATTGTCTCCCCTTCAGAGAATTCCACCTGAGCTCTTTGCCCGACGGTTTCAGTATAAGGACCAGCTCAATAAACGAATTTATCGAAACATAATGCGCAAGAAACTCCTTGAGGATTTCACCGAAAAGGTGGATGTCTCCTATGTCAAGAAATTCATTTTCCTGTAACGTTACCGAAAATTCAATGCCGCGGATTACCGACCCATTGATTGTCTCTTCAGTCGGGCGTGCTTCCGCACCTGAAATTCCGCTGATCCGGCGGGCCCGGCCTTCAGAACCAGACCAGTCGTACAGCGTTAAAAACGATTTAAGCGTATCCGGCGATGAAAGCGTGGAATAGGTCGCCCCCAGGTGGGAAAGAAACGTCCATAGATAATCTCCTTCTTTCGGCGGAGCAAAGGGCATTGACGGGCGCGTGATATTGCTCACCATGACATAATCGGGAAATCCCGGTCCCGGCTTGTTGATATCGCCCTCCCGAAGCTCGTCCCGGGGAAGTGTTCCATTGGTAACCCAGACCTCGACAGAGAGGGTTTCTTCATGAAGATCACCGTCGACAAGCCGCTCGCCGCCAAGCGCGATCGAACACAAGCGCTTCCCCTCAGGACCGTAATGGTAGTGTACCGTAAATGTCTTTCCCTTTGTATCACCGATATGCCTGAACGAATGATACGGATGATAAATGATCCGCTCTCCGGTCGTTCTGTCAACACCGGTTACTGAAATGACACTGTGCGTTTTCGATGATTCGGGATATGATGAGTCTGCAATAACCCTGCATTCTGTCTCATGGCCGGTGTAATTAACCGGCTCCGCGTCTTTTTTGAAAATATTTGCTATCGGCGTGCAGAAAAGCCTGAAATTTTCTGTCCGAAAAGGCTTATCAGGCGCAAAATCATTATCAAACATAAGTGAATAGGTAAATTTTGTCGGATTTTCCGCGGGAACCGGTATTCTATCGAATCCGTGCAGGTTAACAAAAAGGAATTTTTCCGGAAAGACAAAATATTCCCGCAGAAGCGCATAGCCCCAGAATGCCCTGCTTTCTCCCGGAAGAAGCGACTCGGTTTGGGCAAGGCCGCCCGGCGACACCGCGGTTTTCGCATCCAGCGCAGTTATACTCGCGTCGTCCTGAAACGATATCCGCGCATCGATAACCCGGCGGGTCAAAAATTCATGAAGCATCAGCGCCGTGGGAAGCTCTGCGTAGAGAAAAAGCTGCATCGTCGAAAGCCCGAGCCCCTCCCACTGGACCCCGGGTTCAAGAACAAAAACAAAATCGAGACTTGCTTTGCCCCTGCTGTCCACCTTTTTCTCGACCCGTTTCAATGAATACGGCCCGATTGTTACGTCCTGTGTGGTTGAAAACCTGCAAATGGCGGATTCCGGGCCTGCCGGTGATGAAAGAATTTCCGCACCCCGTTCGATTGTTCGTGTGCTCTGAAGAAATCCCCGCCGGGGAGTGAATTCAACAAGGGCCAGTGACGGGATTTCCTCAAGCAACTGCGGCCATAACAGGCCCATCAGACCCTCGGTAAGCTCGGGAAAAGAATCATCAATTTTCTCACGTATCCGAGCGGCAAGAAAAGCAAACCCCTCAAACAGCCGCTCGACATACGGGTCCCGGTCGCCGACCGCATCGATATTCAAAAACCGCGCACGGTCCGGATGCGCCTTTGCAAACTCTTTCCCCGATTCGTAAAGATACCGGAGCTCTTCTTCGTAGTATTTTTCAATCATACATGCTTCCGACTGCTGAATCCTTTCCGGCGACCGTTGACCGCTTCCCCAAAGGCATCAATCCGGCCTTTTCCACGGTGAAATCTGTGAGTTCCCCATACTGGTGAAAACCGTCTGAAACCGCACAACACCGCCCTCTTTCAACTCCCCCGAAAGAATGAATTCTATCTTGAACTCCTTGTCTTTGGGTTCAGTACGGATTACTTTCGCCTTTTTCAACCGCGGTTCATATTTTTCAACGGTCCTCCTGATTGCCCCCTGAAGGTCCTCAATGCCGTCGGGCATCTTCCGGTAAATCTCCGAAATATCCGGCAATCCGTAATCTTCAAGATGAGGAATGCTCCCCTCACGAGTATTGAACATGCGGGTCAAATGGTCCATTATCGAAAGAACCCGGCGACTCTGCGGTGCAATACTGTCAACGGGCGTCTTGTCAAGAAAATGGCCCGTAAGGCTTTCGAAAAGTGCCTGGTTCAATCAATCCTCCCGGCAATCATCGATGATAATTACCCGTAGTCCGGTTAATTGGATAACAAATATATAATACGTGATATTGCAGATGCAGGATTTTGGGCCGTACGCAACGAATTTTTACCGGATTTATGCATCATGCAGTTTGCAGGATGAATGATTTCCTTTTTTAATCCTTTTCGACTATTTTATTAAATTATATGGAATACCAAAGAGTTGGAAAAGCCGGCGGTGATTATGCCTGTTCTGCGCTCCTTGTTTTTTGCCTGCTGAATATCCCGGCCTCTGCTGCAATAATCGACACAAGCTTTTCTGCCGACGGCGGGCCCGGCCCCTATTCGCTGGGCCGCTCGTTTATCGATACAGCATCGCTTCAAATAGCCATTGCCGACAGTGTGTACAAAACCATACCACCATACACATATATTGCTCAATCCAACAGCATTCTTTTTTCCGAACCGATCGACAGCGGAACAACTATCCGCGTCCGGTATTCGACCCGATTCGAAGGACTGTCCAAGACACACTATCTCTACAGAAAAACATATATCGACACACACGACACATCGCTGGACCTGTACCAAGAAAATGCACCTGATGCCCCGCCCCTGTTTTACGATGAAGACCTTTCGATTTCCGGGTACCAGAGTGTCGGCGTGTCCATCGGTAATGCCGGCGGCACGAATTTCGAGCAGGCACTTGATGTATCCATTTTCGGGGAGATCGCACCGGAGACCGAACTGAAAGGACACCTTTCCGACCAGGGATCGACCCTGGAGGGGGCCACCCGTGAAATAAGCGAAATCGACATGATTTATATCACCTTGACAAATCCTCGCTATGCAGCAACCGTCGGAGACCAGTATCTGTCGTGGCCTTCAGGCGGATTGCTTTTCGGTGAAAAAAAAATCAAAGGCCTCTCTGCAGCATACACACCAAAATGGGGGCATGTCAAGGGATTCGGCGCACTGTCCGGCGGTAAATTTGCCGTGCAGAATATCAGAGGTAGCAATGGAATCCAGGGG
>WJKA01000383.1 GCA_014729375.1 Chitinivibrionales bacterium | reverse complement strand
ATCCAGTACCAGTCGGTCGGCTGCTGACAGATTTCTTCTTCGCCGAAAACAGAGCCCAGTTTACCTATAAGAAGGTTTCTGCGCAACATATGGTCCGATGCCGCCTGTGCGACAATTTGTATGAAACCGGCAATGGTTTTTCTTCCCGTTATCGACCATTTCCAGTCATCTCTTTTACTGTACGGGAAATAATCGGGTCCGTATGTTCCGGGTTCGGTTGTACCGGTAAAAGGAACCGGAATTCTTTTCCGCCAAATATAGTATTCTGAATTGGGAAAGGGATTGCCAAACCATTCAGCTTCCAATGCAAGAACATCGAGCAGCTTGAATGTCGGAACATTGAAGCCGAACATAACCGGCATTCGTTCAAGGATATCTTCATAAAATTGTGTATATTTGTTTGTGTTTTCGGTCAAACCGATGTAATCTTTCAGGCCAAGTACTCCCACTTCTCCATAGAGTTTCAGGTCGTTTTTACCCAGAATGTCCCCCGGGAAAAACCATTTGGGATCGATAGTAAGTCTTCCCGCGAGTTTCGTGCCGCTGAACGTATACGGGATACTGTCCCCGTTTTCATCAAGCGCAATAAAAAGGGGGATATTTCCCGTGTATTCTTTGACATACTCCTCGGAGCCCGGTGTTGTTTTGCCTTTGTCAACAGATATCAGGTGTGAAAACGATACTCCCGCGCCTATGTCGAAAAGTTGTATCGGGTTATAATTTATCAGGTAGGAAAGAGAAAAATCATATACCGGATACCGGATTATTTCTGAATGTAAAAACAGGCTTTGATGCAGTACATCCCATACAGAAAGATGTCCTCGTATTCCCAGTATTTTTGTTTTGTCAGCTATGTCGAAACCGGATACCAGTATTGAAGGATAAATGCCGCTTCTGAAAAGATATTCGCCAAAATTCTGCGCTTCGGGATTGTATTTTTCGGCAAAATATCCAACCTTGGTACATACCTTCACATTTTCATCATCGATTAATTTTGATGCAAGTGATGATTCGATGGGATACGCTGCAAAGGCCCATTTTGCACCACCGACATCATAAAGCGTGGAATTTTCAGGATATATGGGATTGTACAATAAGCGGCCGCCAAGGTGAAAAACAAGTGTACTTCGTTCGGTTATTGTGCCGATTGCTTTTATTCCAAGGTCAAGGTAGATCGACCATTCTTCTTTCAGGTTATAAAAGCTGTAGTATTCTCCATATCCCGTATCTCTGTATGCACTTTTAACAATTTCTCCCATTGTCATCCATCCCCAGGGATGAAATTCGAGCTTTTTCCGGAATTCTTTAGACGACGGTACCCCGGCCAAAACTGCAGCGCTAAACAAAAAGATCATGATAGATACGGAAATATTTGAGAAAAAGCGAATCATTTGTTCAACTCCTTTATCGCATAATTTACAATGAATTTACAAATTCGGCCAGTTCATTGATCTGCGCATCGGTGATGGATTGAAACACGCCGTGATTCAGCGGCGGTTTATAGACTTCCTGCATTGTGGCACAGCGACCGTCATGCATAAACGGCGCGGTTCGCCACACTTCATTGAGTGTCGGTGTGTCCCAGTTCCCATCATGCGTGCCGTGATCATCGGGGCCTTTAACGCCCGGATGTTTTATCATGTCGGTGTAGAACTTGTTTGCAGGATGGCAATAATCGCATTCGAGCTGCTCGAACAAGACCTTGCCCTTTTTCGCATTTTCGCTCAGCAGGCCGTTTTCAAGATGCGGGCTCGGGACTGCACGCTGCATCCGAAGGTACGCATCGATCGCTGAAGCTTCGGGTTCAACAGAACCCGGATCAATAAAAAGTATCAATTCCACACCCTTCCGCGTGGCAACTTCGGCACGCTCCCGCACACCTGTGATCATGCTCGGAGGTGTGATATGCGCGTACAACAGGCTTTTATCATTCTTGAAATTGCCGACCCCGTCGTTTTCGAGGTCCCATTTCAGGGCATCAGAGCGGACAAACGGATGGCATGAATGACAGCTCTGCCAGGAACCCTGGCATATCCGCGGGCTTGCGTCACAAAAATTAAACTCACCCCATCTGACAATGTCGTTCTGCATGTCCGGTGTTGATCCAAGCGTGATTGTACGGCTCAAACCCGGCGTTGTCCCGCTGATATCATATACCTCGATTTTATCCGAAAAATATCCGGCAACAAATGCATTGGTACCGGCAACGGCAAGCGCTCGCGGCCCCTTGACAGACACTTTCCGGCGTTTTGTAAACGACTGCGAAAAGGTAAGGTCGATCGAAAGGTCCTGGTCGGGTGCTATGTTTTCAAGATCTTCATGGAGCTTGTTCCGGTCGATCAGGTGTATCTCATGGCTGCCGGCAGTGGTAATTACAAGTTTGTTGGCGTCACAGGTAATTCCACAGGGATTGGCCGCACCGCCGCCAAAGGGATCGTCAAGAAGCACTACGTTGACATATTCGTTGTTTTCGATATCGACCACGCTGAAACCATTGGCATTGATCCATCCGCCTTCGATCGGAAACAGCGGGGTCATGGTATGATTTGACCGCACATGACTGATATAGGCATACCGCCCGTCGGGTGAGATCGTGATACCGGCAAGGCTCTGCGCACCATTGGTCAGAAGGATATCTGCTTCAACGCTGTTACTCGATGTGTTGATAATTGTAACGCAGGACTGCCGCACGTCAACGTCGGAGCGTCCGGTTGGAAGGTAATTGGTTACTACGAGTTTTGAGCCGTCCGGCGTCAAAGCAGCAGCATAGGGCTCACGGGTCACCGGGATTTCCGCCACGGTGTTTCCAGAGGAGATATCGATCACCGAAACCAGGTCTGCAAACCGGTTGCACACATACAGCTTTGAACCGTCGGGGGACACGACCGGGGCGCGGCAGGAGTGACCTGCCGGGATATCTTTTTCGAGTGCTCCCGATAACGTGGCTATTACACTGACAATCCCGACCGGCCGATCGTCCGCATAGCAGGAGACGTAGAGCCTGGCGCCGTCATGCGAGACAGCCAGGCCGGAAGGAGCCTTGGGAACGGCAACGCTTTTTTCAACAGCACCTGAAGTTGCATTAACAAAATCGATACGACGCGCGGTCTTTTCGGCAACATACAGCGTTTGCTCATCGGGCGATACTGCAATTTCCGAGGGGGAGAGGTATTCTGATTTGTTTACTCCCGGAAGCTCGCCGTGCATGAACAGAAGCTCGGTGATAAAGCCGGGTGATACCGGCTCGCCGGATGAAAATACATGTCCGGCGAAAGAAAGCAATGCCACAATGAGCAAGACTGGTACTGGTTGCGTATTCATTGCAGACCCCTCTATTGTACTACCCGGATTCTCCGGACCATGTTGTCATTATCAAGCGAAATTTTGATCACATAAACCCCGCTTTTGCGGGATTGCGTGGGAAATACCAGGCGGTGCAAACCTTTCCCCAGGGCCCGGTTGAACAGAACAGCAACCAGTCTTCCCTGCAAATCATAAAGATTTATTGACGGCTTCTTTTTATTGAGCAGGTAAAAACTGACACGTACCTGGCCCGGCATTTCGAGGACCGACAGTTTTTGTATTGAATGATGTATCTTTGCTGATGATATTTCTACCGTCGGGCTGTTAATAACTGCGTAATGGGTGAGGTTATCGCTTTTATCGTACACATTTATCAAGGAGATATCGTTTCCTTCATAGAGATACTCGATTTTATGAGTAGCCGCGTTGCCTGCATCGAAGAACTCAAATACACCGTCCTGTGAACCGGAACTGTAAGAGCCTTCATATTCTTTTTTTGCCTGTTTTGCGCTGTAATGGTCGTAGAAAGAAAAAGTGGTCTGATCGCTGCCGTGCGACCAGGTTGACCATGCCCTGGTCTGATCAACGGCATCGCGATATTCTTCTCTGGTCCGGTCCCCGGAACCATCAAGCGTTACGCTCGATCGTGCAAGAACATATCCATTTGTATTCCGTGCTTTGCCGGTATAGTCATAGACAGTGCGACCGGAAAGCTTGCCGTCGTCATAATCAAAAGTCACATAAAAAAGAGGATTCCCGGATGCATCGAACATGTCCATTTGCTCAACCGGCTCACCTGCAATGCAGAGGTGCACCAGGAGAATCGAGTATGTAAAGCAATTAAAGCGCTTCAATACCATATATGCCTCTTTTGAAAATATTATTCTTTCCTGAATACCTGATATTACAATGAAGCCCGGTTTTTTCCCACTATTCTGTTGATATCAATATTTTAAAATCAGAAAATCATGATCTGATAATAATATAAAACAAATACATGTGTATTTCTTATACAATTTATTGTATTTATTGCACAATTATGTTATAATCTTCTATAAATTCAAGGATTTCCGGCGATTTTTTAGTAGATAGTGCAGCCATGGCACGTATTAATGTTATATAAACCTTATAAGTATAATAACATTAATCCGGAATTAAGCTCTAATTATGCTGCTTATAATCCGTGCAAGGCGACATTACGTCGAAAAAAAACCCTGAAACTACCTGCTCTCTGGATTACGGTAATTTCAGGGGGTATTTGTAGTGGAGCCGGACGGGATCGAACCGACGACCCTCAGACTGCCAGCCTGATGCTCTCCCAACTGAGCTACGGCCCCGATATTTTTTTATTCCGGTTTCAAACGGTTATAAATTACTTGATGGACACCTGGCGCAACAAGGTGACAGTATACCGGATGCAAAAATGATTTGTCGCAGTGAATTGGGGACAGACTTTTTTTATTTCATTTAGAATTTTTTTCTTCCCATTTTCTGATCATAATTGAGACCGGTCCGAGTGTGCAATGCAGGGACCGGGCTATTTCCGTTACGGGGGGGGGTATAGAGCAGAATTCTGTTCGCGCTTGAGAACGGGTATTGTTTCGACCTCTCATTAGCAGGTGCTCGCGCGTCAGCGAATACTTCCTGCATACTTTTCGGGCAATGTTTTCAAGCATGCCGGGATAATCATTGTATTTACGGAAAAAATCAATTCGTTTTTTATTGAAAGCAAGCGCATTACGCACAAATTCAGCATTGTCTATTACCGCAGGGAGTCCTTTTTGTGAATCATTGTATTCACCGAACCCCTCAGGATCAATTGAACCCGCATACTGTATATCGCTCTCATCGAATCCATCCCGCTTATCCCTCGAGACATGATATGCACCATTGCAGTGCTCCGGGAAATTCGAATCGCATTGTTCGTGGCATGTTGGTTTTCCTTTACAGAATGATCAGAACATTCATTTTTATAATTCCGGCAATTAAATACTTCCCGTACGTACGCATGTAGCATGTGCATTCAGAAAATGATATCTGCACAGCCTGAAGACTGTGCCACACCTCATGGTAGTAAGTGAGTGCGTGGGAAGTATTTATTTGCCGATGT
>WJKA01000382.1 GCA_014729375.1 Chitinivibrionales bacterium | reverse complement strand
TTAAGACACGACCGGGTGGGAGTTGTCAGGAGCGGCTCACAATTCTTGTCCGGTTCCAGAAAAAATTTACCTATTGTATGGTTTTTTGCGCTCGGCGGGGCATATGTCCATGTTTCTATGCAACAGGTGTCGTCATTGGAAACGCCGGCAAGTTCAGGAGCGTCTGCACGTCTGACCGCCTGATAGATATTGCCGTAGTCTTTCAGCGAAAGCGCAAGACCGGTGGATTCATTGAGCCGGGAGCAGAGTTCCGGAGTAAGGGATTCGATAATCGAGCAGCCACCGGCACGCGCATTTTCAACTGCAGCATCAATGTCCGCCTCCCTGGAGCCGTCGGCAAGATAAACCGGTGATTCCTGCTCGTTCGGAGTGAAAGCGGCCGCGTATTCCAGAAGTTTCATGAGAAGCCGTGAGGCTGCCGGGACCGTATCAAGCTTGTCGCTGATCCTGAGTTGACAGGAGAGCGCAACGCCTTTTCCGTGACGATACTCGAAAAGCGGCGTATAATAAATGCCGCCCTCGCCCCAGCGCCCTTCACCGGAGTCCAGGATCGGAAGTATTGCCTGTAAATCGTCTTTGCGATACATTGCCTGGGCAACAAAAGAATCGGAAAGCAGTGCGGCATAGGGATCTTCACCCCAGTACTCAAAATCCCGTTGTTCGAACCCGTCAAGAACAGGGTGGCCATACGCGCGCGGAAACGCGGTCAGCACCTGCGCATGCTCCAGTTTGAGTGATGGAAACAGCGAGTATTCCTGTTCAAGCAGCACCAGCCGTCCTCCGCCGGAAACGAACCTCTCGATAATTCTGTTGGGCGAAGCATCGGGATCAATGCTGTTTTTCCCCATTATCAGAATGTCGGTTTCATTCAGGGTGCCGGCACTCAGTTCCGGGAGCATGTCGGACCGGACCCCGGCCCCGGTGAGAAATTCCTGAAGATAACCTGCGTTATAGAGCCGTATTCTTTTTTCAGCAAGTGAGGTGGTGTCGATGCCTGGAAATGATTTTTTTGGGAGGAACTTAATCGGGTTGTCCCAGCTATCGAGCTGATTGCCTTCGCTGGTGAATGCTGCTTTGTACGTGAAGGTGCCCGGCCCCCATTTTTCCGGGATCTTGAACGAGCATTTTGTCGAAACAACATTCCCGCGGCCGATCTCCAGTGTCTGTGAAACGGCATGTTTCTGGATACCGTTGTGCTCGATCATTATTGACAGTCCGCCGGTAATATCGCGATTTGTATCGTTTACGCAGAAAAGTTTTCGTTCAAATGACGAGCCGAGGTAATATTGCGTATTGAGCGACAGATCGATAATGGCAAAAGGCCGGAATGCCGCGACCTGATGATGGAACGAATGGTGTGGCGTATACCCCCTGCCTTCTTTCCAGAAACTGAATTCAGAAGAGTGTGCTTCAACATACTGTGGTTTTGTTCCCGGTGTGGAGAGGTCGTCATACTGGAGTTTCACCGGTTCTTTTTCCATGCGGAGGTTGCAGACGCAAGAGACATTCCAGGGGCCGAAACAGGACACCCCCTGCGTTCTTCCGGCCTCGACAATAAGCCGGGTGTCAAGCCCGGCCCAGTCGTCAACAGTATGAAAGTCGGCATATGCCGCATCGCCGCCGAGATGAAACACATTGTGCGGGCCCATCATGTGATACCAGCTCATCTCTGAGCTGAGAAGCGGTTGTTTTTTATCCCACCAGCCGAGACCGGAGCAGGTTTTCCCATAGTGGCGTGAAACGATCGGCTGTTTTCCTTCGTTCCACATGGTGGTATCGCCGTCCGGATAGGCGATTCTCGTTGGGTCAAGTTGATGGATCTTCTGCTGGAGTTGTGGCGGCTCCTTGAGAAGCAGGTCGCTTTCGCCGCCGCGACACTCTCCTTTGAGATCTTCATTCCACCGCATCTCATTTTCATAGCTCCAGAGAATAATCGAGGGATGATTTTTATCGCGGCGGATGAAATTTTTCAGGTGCTCCCATGCGGCTTCCCAGAATTCCGGCGACTCAGAGGCAAGGATTTTGCCCGAACCGGTTATCAGCGATTCCGCCGTAATCAGGATGCCTTCTTCATCGGCACAATCGAGATACAGGCGCGGGTGCGGTGCATTGTGCAGGCGGCTGTGGTTCATGTTGGCATCATGAATCATTCCAAACCATTTCCTGACCCAGGCCTCGGTAAGCCAGAACGGGGCAAGCTTGTGGCCCCAGTCGGAATAAAGGTGGACCGGGTAGCCGTTAAGGATGAGCTTATGGTCCTCAATCCAGACTTCCCTGAAACCAAACCGCTCGAACGTGGTTTCAATTGCGCGATCGTCTTCATCGATACGGGTCCTTATCTGGTAAAGAAATGGATTGTCGGGCGACCAGAGCACGGGGTCCGGCCAGGACACAGTGGTTTCAACCCGCTCATCCGAGCCGGCTGCCACGCGAACCTTCTTTTTTGGAAGGGAAATGACGCATTTTTCTCCGGAAGGACCGTCATCAGGCCCCCACGTGATCACATCCGGAACAAGTGCTACAGTACGGTCTTCGGAGGAACTGTTGTGAATATCAAAAAATACCGTCAGTTCTTTTTTCCGCACCGAGGTCCTGATAGTGATATCGGCCATATATATATCATTGCGCTCAATAAGAAAAACATCCTGCCAAATGCCCGAGTTGGAAACGGTAAATGCGGTCCCCACAGGTACAAGAAAACGTCCGTTGCTGTTTACCGGATAGCCGTGGATATATACAGCAATTTCATTTTCTCCTTCTTTCAGATGATCGGTCACATCGACATGAAGCGGGAGTGCGCAATCCCGGTGTTGGCAGATTTTTTTACCATTGATAAACAGACTTGAGTGAGGCATGATCGCTTCAAACAAAAGGAAAGAGCGCTTTCCGGGCTTGATCAGGGGAACATTCACTGTTCTTCGCACCCACCCTTTGCGGGTGGTTGACCATTTGATCGGATATTGGAAAGCATCAAACAGAAATTCCCACTCATCATTGTCGCTGCACTTTTCAATAGACCGGGGAACATAATATTTTTCGCCCTTTTTGCGGGTCATCGCGGTTGATTTTGTCCAGAATGAGGGCACGATATATGTATCGGAAATCCATCCGCTGGACGGGACATTTTCGCTGTCGAGATCGCCGTAATCCGGGAGGATATCCCAGTAGCCGTTCAGGCATGTTTTTGTAATGCCGGTGTTGTTTTCTGCCATGAAAAAATCCTTGGTGAGGTATATATGTTTGAGCAGTGCGTTGCCAAAATGAAAGGTTTTAAAATAATATATTCATTCGAGTCCCTGGCATTTTCGGCATATTTCAAGGAAAAGGTCGCCTTGCTGGAGCCTGCGGCGGGTTGCAATGAATTTTTCGCTGTTCCAGATATCGATAATATTCTCTGAAGCGGCATTGCCGAAAATATGCTGACCCATGAAATCGTTGCAGCATAGCAGAACATGGCCTTTAAAGTTAATTGCCATATTTTCCATGGGCCATTCACAGATTGCCTGAGGATTGACATTGACAACTTCGGGTTCGACCAGTCCGCCGCGATTTGCCAGCGGCGCTTTTTCGGCAAATACACGATAGCGCAGCCGGTTTTCGATATTTACATTTTTAAAAAGGTATTCGAGAAGTTCATTCATTTTTGCCGTGGGCCGTGCTCCGTGCTGGGTTACCCGGATTACTTTGACCCCGGCATCCACCAGCGAATTGTAAGTCTGCACATCGAGAAAATCCCCGTTGGATAAGATCTCTATGTCAACAGAAGGAAGGCTTTTTGTTATGAATCGCATGAATTCAGGGAGCCGCGGGTCAAGAAGCGGTTCGTTGAAGAGGTGCGGTCTGATAATACCGCTATATTCATAGTCTGCCAGGCCGGTAATGATCTTCTCAAAAACCGCATCCGGCATTTTTCCACTGCCGCGGTCCAGGTCCTTTTTATTTGCCGGACAATACGGGCATGAACGGTTGCACCGCGAATCGGTTTCGATTTCAATCGAGTCGGGAACCATCATTTCCCCGGGGGCCGTCGCTTCCCGCGATTTTCCGGCATGAGAACCGGGGGAGATGTTTTCGCTGCATGAATTTTTCAGCATTATATCGATATCCTGGGGAATGACCGTATTTCCAGCCGCTGTATGACCTGCTCGAGCGTTGGAAAAAAAGACAACTCATCGAGCACCCGCTCTTTTTCTCTCCGGATACAGGTGATTCTTTTTTCC
>WJKA01000381.1 GCA_014729375.1 Chitinivibrionales bacterium | reverse complement strand
GTATAGGAGACCGCGCCGCCGTTCGGGTTTGTTAAAAGGCTTTTTGCAAAGCAGGTCGCAGTGTCGTGCATCATTTTCATCACAAGACAGGAAATCGAGATAAAATGTGAGCAATAATCAGACTCTATTTCATGCGCATGCCTGTAATCGAAAATCGGTTTCCCGACTTCTTCGGCTTTTGAATATATCTGTATTCCTGCGGGATTTCCGTGAAACGAGAAGAACACCATGTTGTAGCCGCGCGAAAGGTGGCTTTTCATTTCATCGATAGTTATCTCATCAGAATCATTAACAACTGTGCTGTCGTCGATGACCTTGTCCTCAAAAAGCTCATCGATTGTTGATGATTTGAAGCATGATGATTCTTTATTGAAATACGGTTTTACTTTATAATGCCAGTAATACGTAGCATCATCCATTTCGAGCGATGACATGAAATCGGTCCAGAGATAATGGAGCTGTGCCGCGCAGAAGGTCATGTCATCGTTATGCTGCGAGGGCCGCGGTATCATTGGATACTGGAGCACTTTGTTAATCATTACCGTGGCTTCTTCTTCGTTTGACGCAGGAAGGCGTCCGAGGTAAACATCATACCATAAATCAAGACCGGTGACCTGCGGATCGACTTTGTCACATATAAAGACACCATCATCGTTATACCGGCACTCGAGCTTGAATTCGGTATGGCTCTCTTCATTGCCGTATACAGAATCACCGTCACTGTCCCATTCGCCTTCAAGGCAGGAATAGTATACATCCGACCGGGCTTCTTCTTTGTCGTACGGGAAATATCTGCCTCCCGTTGATACATGGCGGGCAGGAATAATCGTGTGGTCGCCGAGAAGCAATACCCACATGATTCCCCAGTTTTCGTAGCCGTGTTTCAGGAAATTCCGTATTTTGTGTGCAGTATCGAAACCTTCAACCGTATTTTGAATTGAATCGACAGTTGCGATGAGCGTTTTCAGGCCTTTCCGGCGTTTCCATTCGGCCAGTCGTTCGGCCTGCCCGATAAATCCATCATCGCCGGCGGTAATAATAACATAATCATACAAAGCGTCTTCATTGAAAACAGGATCGGAAAGCTTGATGTTGGCGAGAGCGCAAACGCAGAAAAAGGTGAGCCATGCTGTCATCTTTACCTGTGCGTTCATTGATGTTCCTTCCGGTTAAGGGTTCAGTCGGCTTCCATTCCGAAACTGCTCGGAATGATGCGGTGTTCTGTGGGGTCGTATCTTTTGTCCGGGAAAATGATTTTACCGGCATACCATGTTTCTCCCCGTACCATGGGGCGCCGGGGAGAGAAACTGTAGAGATTTTTTAATTGTTTGCTGTACGAAGTCAGTCCGGCGCCGATATTGATAGTCGGCAATGCAGTCAGGCTGTCACCGGGACCGTCATGAAAACGGACATAAATCGAATAGGTACCCGGAGCGAGATCGGTCGCTTTGATCTGATCGGTAAGGTACGCGATATTCTGCGCAGAGTCGCAGGAATAATTCAGTTCGTACGAATCTCCGGAAAAGACCGGATTGTCAACTCCAAGGCCCGGGGTACCCCAGTCAGGATTGCGGTTGCTCCATTTGCAGGTATCATGCTCGCTGTCATTGATAAGATAAAGGTCCCAGTCGATTGAATCGTACTCTTTATCTTTAATCCAGAATGTATCGGTTTCGATAACTGCGAAATACGATGACGTATGCGACTGGCTTTTCACCAGTGGACTTCTTCCGGTGGTTATCAGGAGAAAATTGGTATTTGCATATTCAATATGTGCGCTGTCGAGTATTTGAAAGCGTGCCTGGATCCGGCTGTCAACCATGATGGTGAATGTGTCGATTCCTGTCCTGGCGACTGCCCTGGTGAGGCCCCGGCCTTTCAATGGTTCATCGTTGTAGATAATCGAATCGTTCCAGCAAATGGAAACAGATTCCTGAGCAGGAGAATGATTGCCTCCAGCGGTGTTTTTGAGAAGCAGGAAGCGAAGGTAAATGGAATCCGATTCGGCGAAAATTATGCTTTCATCAGAGGCATCGGCTATTTCTTGTAAAATATTGTTTGTTGAGGCATCATAGATTATCAAATCGGTAATACTGAAAGAATCAGGGGCTGAGACGGCATTATTCTGTGTGGTGGTTCCGATCGGTATCGAATCTATTTCAACCGGGGAATTATCAGCAAGTGTATCGACAAACAGAATGGTATCGAATTCAAGGGTAACAGAGACTGAATCGGTGCTGGCAGGAGCGATTACAGAATCTTCTATAATGATTTCTGAAAGAATGAGAGTATCACCGGGACATACATCGATTTGAATAACAGAATCCGGTACTGAAAGGTAATAGGTGCCTTCAGGAACATTAAAAAGGGTAAAAAAACCATCAGGATCGGTAAAAGCAGTGATATTTGTGCCGTATATAACTACCTGTGCCCGGAATTTGCCGCTATATTCCTGATCAAGGATCCTTCCTTTGACTGTCCCTGTTGCCGGCGTACTGGTTGAAACCAGGGGATTATCGTTTTGCGAGCAGCTTGCAGCAACCAGGGCTGTGGCAATAGCTAAATAAAGGGGTTTCATACAGGGCTTCTGGGTTAAAGCGTTTAAACTTACGTTGAAAATGATACACACAAAAGGAAAAAATGTCAAGCAAAAAAAAAGTGCACAAGATGGTGGAGCGGGAAATATGCCCTTAAAAGCTTTTAAAAGGCAATTATGTGCGATAAAATAAATTTGATAATCTCTGAAAAAATGAGGAGGGAGCCAGTAAATAATGCGAAAAAACAGGCTGAAACTTAAGCGATTAACATAATTTAATAGGACTTAAATCCGTGTTGGCGCTACATTGTTCCGGTTGCTGTTAAGAAAATTAAGGAAAGTATTATGAACGAAACGATTGCTTGTGATGATATCAATTATTATCATTTGGCCGGCGAGCAGCGATCAGCCTGAAAAGACAGTGCCGGGATGCATTGCGTAAATGATTTTGAATAATGCAACAGGACAATACCCGATGATACGCCGTATATTTCTCTGAATGAGCGTCCCGGTCTAAGTGTGGTTATTCCAATCAGTTTCCCCTTCAGAGAGTAAACTGCGATTTGCCGGTTCTGAGGCATTGTCTGAAGTAAATTGTTATTTGCACGGACAGGTGTGGCGCTGCCTGATTCAAGGTCGTATATCTGCTGCACCGTACCGCCATCACCGCGGCATATCAGGGTCAGCTCCATTGGGTCGCTGACGTCAGTGGGAACGGAAAACCGGATTTCATTGCCGGTCCCGATAGCGATTTCACTCTTCTGGTCCGAATTAGCATCATAGGCCCACGAAAGATTATCTCCTTCGGCCTCCAGTGTAATCGTGGCGCCCATGGTAAGGACCTGTGACTGTTGCGGCCTGATAATTGATGTTGGGGTTGCATTGGGATCTGTTGGTTCGGATGGTCTCGATGAGCCTTCGGGGTATATTGCAAAGCAGTCTATTTTTACTCCCTTGGACCGCCCGGCGACCGAAAGGGTATGGCTACCTGCGCTGAGTTGGAGTTTATGCTTGACAACGCCGTGGTCCGGCTCCCATCGGTTATTCCAGATCCAGGTGTCCCAGGAGCCTTTGACCATGGTTTTTTCCCAGTCGCCGTTATCCATTTTAGTAAAGATGTCATTGCACTGGTCATACGC
>WJKA01000380.1 GCA_014729375.1 Chitinivibrionales bacterium | reverse complement strand
GTATACGAAAAGCCGTCAGGCAGTCTTTACGGAATTGTTACCATCCTGCGAATCTGTTTTCCGGCGCCGTCAATGCTGAGAACATAGGCGCCCGACGCCAGATTTGATGTTGAAACGGTGGCGTGTGCATCCTGAATAGTCCGGGAATGGATAACTTTTCCCTGAAGCGTATTAATTGCGATATGCCGGAGCGCTGCCGATGGTGCGGCGATAGTAATCGCTGATCCATTGTGCTGCACGGAGAAGCCGTTATCGATTTTCTTTGCCTGATTTCTCGAACTCGTCGCCTGGCCTTGTGTGTCGAGGAAGAAATAAATCGATTCCGAAAGATTGTAATCGGCCAGAACCATCCAGACAGAATTTTCCGACAACTTGAAATCTTTATTGTCAGCAATCATTTCCGGCACAACAAACCGGGCCGTCACCAGCCAGTCGCCGCTGATGGAGTTGAAATCGTTGAATCCTCTTGTCCAGAACCAACCCTCATCATCAGGCCAGGCCATGCCGATAGTCCAGTTGCTTCGGTTCGAAGAATTTATAAAAATGGACTGAAGTTTCTGCAGATCATACTCTGTCAACAAACAACTTCTTCTAATAGAGAAGCCACAGTGGATTTTCTTGGTTAAGCCGCTGCCGTATATCCATTTAATTTCTATTTCATCGCCGGGTTTACATTGAATACTGGCAAAATTTTTCGGAGAAACCACCTTGAACTCATCATTGGGAATGTTCTCCGGCGCGGCTTCTACGCACATATATGCCTTGAATTCCGCCCCTTGCGTGTTTTCCGCCCAGTAACAGTCGTCTGCAAATGCTGCTCCCGCACAGATAAAGACTGCTGAACAAAGAAGTGTTATAGCTTTCATGCGCTGCCTCCTTTTTAAAAAATGCATGAACATAGCTTTTTTCCCTCAGCATTATATTAAGGGAAAGCTGCTGCAAAAACGTTGCAAACTATTAAACGTGCTTGATTTTGTGTTATATTGACTATAACAAAAGGCTGGATTGAGAAAGCCGCATTAAAAATGCGATTAAGTACAATTTTTGGTTACCGCACGTGCGACGTGGTGGCAAAAGGCCGATAAACGAGAAATTAACAGCGCGTTGCAACTGATGCATGAGTTTTTAAGAGGTATGCTGATTATGAAGCTGCCGAAATTTGCAGTCTGCCTGAAAAAGAATCGTAAGCGGCCGGATCTATCGCAAAGCCTAACTATGCCATTTGAGAAGATAATGTTCGACAAACTATGGCTCGCAATGCTATTTTATAGTTATGAAAGTATTGAGGAAGCCGGTTTACCTTGATGTTTGCGCCCTGGGGCGCCCGTACGATGATTTGTCGGTTGTAAGAAATGAAATAGAGGCCGGTGCAGTATATCTTATCTTCGCCTTAACAGCGCTTGGCGAGTATACAATTTGGCATTCACCTGCTCATGATGTTGAGATTAATCGGAATAATGACCATGTAATTAAATCCGCGATTCATACTGTTCTGGAGTTTGTATGCAGAGACATTAAGCCGTATATTGATTCTGAACTGCTAAAAAAAAGAGCGCTTAACCTGATAGGTGCCGGAATAGGTCATTTTGATTCGTTTCATGTTGCTCACGCAGAACAGGTAAAGGCGGATTTTATTACATGTGATGACAGGTTGCTGCGCAAGTGCAAAACTAATAAGATATCAGTATGGTGTGGAACACCGGTTGATTTCTGTAGAAAAGAAGGAAGAATATGAAGACAATTAAATATCCGGATAAGGAAAAATCACTGAAAAAGGCCATGAAAGCATTGTATAAAGAACTTGGCCCGGCCGAAATGGTGCGCGTTACCGCAATGGGTCATGAGAACCATGAAGATAGTGTAAAAACACACAGGAAATTGCAGGAAAGCGTTTCTGCTGAAGAATGCATCAGAGAAATCATGGCTGCATATACTAAAGAGTAAATGCTATCAGTCAGGCCGCTATAGTTTTTTTCCATGCCGCATACGCGCGAGTCAAACCGGTGATATTAAATTTTTCATGAGCTTCCCTTGCCCGAATTGCCAAAAAGCGTTTATTCTTTTCCTGCTGAGTAGTTTGCTATGGTTCATGGCCAGCTTTCTCCTTGTTCAGCATTTGTGCGCACAGCAGAAAGACGCTCGATGTCCAGCTATAGGCAGGGTCCCTGAGCGATTCTCCGGTGAGTGCATTGAAGTTTTCAGCAAATCCACTTGCGCGGCAGAGCGTACAGAAGCGCTCGGCAAGAGTGTTCGCTGTATTTTCGTAACCGCATGCGCGCAAACCGCAAAGGATAATATAGGTTGACGGCGCCCAGATCGGCTCGCGCCAGTAACCGTCGGGCGTATAAGCGGGGCTGTCGGGGTGTTCGGTTGCAAGCCCGTAATTGGTCAGGAAAGTCCCGATTCGACAGCGCAGTGTTGAACGTATCCCTTCGGGCAGGCGTTCTCCGAGCAGTATCGGTACGCAAGGAAGCAGGCTTTGGCAGGCAACTTCTTTGCTATCATGCGTGCGCCTTGCGATGAATGTATCCTCTCGCCATAGTTCGTGGATCAGGGCTTTGAGCATGCGTGCCGATTTGTCGCGCCACGTGCGCCCCTCACTATCTTTTCCAAGTGTGCCGGCCAGCTCACCGAGCGTCTCCATTTGCACTATCAGAAATGCGGCCAGGTCCGGGCACACCAGCGGCACGCCCTCCCACCGGCCGTCATGTCCCGCAAGAAGCTCTACTGTAAAATCGGCGCGGGCTTTTGCAGACGCCCGCCACAGGCCGCTTGACTTCAGTTCTCCCGCCAGGCGATCGATATGGTAACACCGATGCCATTTTGCGTTGACCGATACGCTTTCGCCGTCAAGCGAAAAGGCTTCGGCCCATGCTGCTGTGCTGCGGATGCGAAGGCTGACGCCGCCTCGGCCGCGCAGGCGCAGAACCGTTGGCTTTTCATTCTCAAAACAGCATTCAATAGACCCCCCCCGACGTATCGCTCAGCGCAAGCGCCATACTGTTGCGAGCGGCGATAACATCCACGCAAACGCCGTTTCGCATAATCTCCAGCGGCCTGTTTTTTGCCGAACCCCGGAAGCATGGCTCATTGAGCGGGTTTGACGATGATGGCATTGCAATCGGGTCCGACCAGGTTGCACCACCGTCGCGCGAGACTTTAAGGTACCCCGATCCGGTAGACCATAAGACCCCCTTTGTATACCCTGTGACAATATCATCGCCGCCAAAATCTGGATCGAGTCGGGGCCGGTACAACCAGGGGTTCCATACCGCGCCGCTCGGTGAAGTGCTTTTCGAATTCACCACGTGCTTACCCTCGGACCAGGAACCGTTGGGCGGTTTAACCGAATACCACGCGCTCCAATCACCGGTGCCTTCCTCGCTGCCGCGACCGTAGATCCCGGCATTCCATGCAGCGATCAATGTTCCATCGGAAAACTCCTCTATGGATGGCGCATTGGTTTCCCACCACGACTCATCTGCCGGGTCGGGAGGAAAAAATATCGGTTCCTCCTCAAGAATGGCTTCAAGTCGGCCGTTATGCCTTTCGGCCCCGGTAGTGAATGTCCAGGTATAGCCGATCGATGCAAACAGGCAGAGTGCACAAACACAAAATTGAAAAGACCTTTTCATATCCGACCTCCTTTTAAAATGCATGAATGGACCTTTTTGTTTGTTCCTCAGTATTAAGCTATGGCAAAGCTGCTGCAAAAGCGCTGCGAATTGCTGAATCTGGTTGAGTCGATGTTATATTGGGCATAACAAAGCGCTGTCGGCGAAGGAGCCCTGGAGGAGAGTTTCTGGCCGGCGTATTCGGCTTAAACGCCAAGAGGCGGAAATCTGCAAACTGCAGAAAAAAAAAGCGCCGTTGGGGCGCCTTTTTTGCTTTATCAAATTTGCAAATCGAAATTACGGAGCAGTTGAAATTGATTGTGATGTCTGATAGTTTACGTCATCGATTGCCTGCTGCAGTTCTTCTTTTGCCGCTGCAATATCCTCTTCAGCTTTAGCTTTCGCAGCATCGAGTTCAGCCTCGGCTGCAGCCTGCTGCTCTTCGATTTTTGCCTTTGCTTCCTCGAGTTGAGCCTGAGCTTCAGCTTTCTTTTCCTCAAGATCGGCTTTCATTTCGGCAATCATAGCTTCAACGTCTTCTTTTGTGTCATCAGGAAGCTGAGCAAGAATTTCTTCCATTTGCTGCTCAGCCTGTTGTTTCAATTCCTCCATTTTAGCTTCTAATTCTTCAGGAGTCATGGATTCCAGATCAGCAGCCAAAGCCTTCAGCTCTTCCATCTTTGCTTCGGCTTCATCAATTTTTGCCTGCATGTCCGCAGGAATTTCAGCCTGCATTGCATCGATCCGGGCCTGAATTTCCGGCGGAACCTCAAGATTCGGTTCTGTCTGCTGAGCAACTGCTACCAGGCTGAAAGCAGTGAGGAGAATGAGTGCCTTTTTCATAGAAAACCTCCTTAGTAAAGATTTAATGATTTATGTTGTTTTTAAAAGGCCTTTTTCCTTTCCTGTGTTTACCCTGAATAATGCAATTGGCATGCCGGAACCTGAAAATCTGCATTTTTTATCTGAAAAAGCCATTTACGGTTGGATTTTAAATAGATAGCCGGGATAAAAATGATGTTCTCTGCAACAAAATGCGCGTTCTGTCCGGTTCTGGTTTGTAATTTTTTTTAAATCAGCATGTTATATCATATGTTGTTTTTGATGCAAATTGCCGCAATGCCGTGCAGTATGCACAGATAGTGCCTGTTCAAAAAAGTCTGTTGCAAAGTCATTTCTGAACGGAGTGCTGGAGTATTGTTGTAAGCAATTAATATTATCCTGTTTACAAAGAATCATTACTCCACCCTGTCACACCGACTTGTAGAGCCGAGTAGTGGAGTCGGAGCTCTCTGCACAGGCTCAAGTTGAAGACGAAGGCTTAAGCCTGCAAGCGAAGGCGGACATTCCACTGCTCCGTTCAAAATTTGCATAAGTCAATTTTGAGCAGGTGCTGTATAGTATGATGTATAGAATGCGTGATGTATAGTTGAGGGGGCATGCGAGGGGGCAATAAATGCACTTAACTCGAGATTGCGCCCGGCATCCGGAGGTTCAGAAGCTGCCGGGGCTTTATTCCACATCAATTACGCGAGCGGCTGGAAAACAGGAATCAGAAAAAATAAGTATGCGGGTCGGTCCGACAGCATGTTTCCATAATTCCGGCAGGGAACTAAAGAGCCGACGTCCGGCGATATCGAACGCGCCCCGGTAATGATC
>WJKA01000379.1 GCA_014729375.1 Chitinivibrionales bacterium | reverse complement strand
GTGTCCCGGTTTCGAATATATCGACGTGAGCAGGGAAGGGTTTGTTCTGTATAAAGTTGATGACAGGATTCTTTCCGCCGCACAATGAGTACATAATGAACGATTTAACTCATCCATCCGTAAGCATCATTCTTCCCTGCCGCAACGAAGAGCATGCACTGGGGCATTGTCTGGCTGCGATTCGGCGGGTGACAGGGGAGTATCATATCGATGCCGAAGTGATCGTCTCCGATTCATCCGAGGATGGTTCTCCCGGGATTGCCCGTTCGTTCGATGTCAGGCTTGTCAAGCATGACAGGGAAGGCTACGGGTTTTACTGGTTCTCCCGGTGTCCGCTGCCGTTCATCAGTGAATAAATACTCTTGATAAAATATGAAGTGTCGTACGCGCGTGCGCGCTGTATGCAGGCATTTTTATATTCCGGACAGGTAGTGTCCAGCTCACAGACAGCCGCAGCCAGTTTGCCGGCGTCGATATTGTCGATTAATCTCCCGGTGATCCCGTCAATGACCGTTTCCCGGTAACCGCCCTCATTAGGCGCGATAACAGGCTTGCCCGCGGCCATTGCCTCGACCGCGCTCATGCCGAAATCTTCATCCAGACTGGTGGTGATAAACCCCCGGCAGCGTGCATAAAGGTCGGCAAGTTCCTTGCTGTCAACCCAGCTTTTGATCGCTACGTTGGGAGGCGTCGTGTTTTGTATGTGCTTTGCGTAGCGCTGAAAATGAGACGACCGTTCATAGCTGCCGACAATGACCAGCTTTTTGTCGGGCATTGTCTCAAACGCTTTGAGCTGCATATCGACTCTCTTGTGGGTAAAGAGCCGGTTGACACTCAGCCAGAAACCGTTGTTCTGTTTGTAGGTTAAGTGTGATGTGTCGATTGGCGGGTGAATAATACGGGCATTTCTGTGCAGATAGGTCGTGACCCGCTGCCGGGTAGTTGCGGAATTACACGCAATCTTCTGGATATGCGCGACATATCGCCTGTTCAGATATCGATTGTATGCAACCCACAGATCGTAGAGCGGCTTTTTTATGAAAGGCACATAATTTTTTCTGATATGCCCGCATAAATCCCATATTTCTCTGATCGGCGAATGGACATACCATATATTCGGTTTATGGTTCACCGCGGCCGAAACCGCCCAGTCGCCGCCGATAATATAAAAGTCGTAGTGTCCCCGAAGATTGAGCGCCCTGAACCTGGCCAGCGCGATCTGCTGGCGAAAAGGAGCATCAAGCGGCACCCTGCCTATCGATTGAACCGGGATGCCGCCAAAACCCATCTTTGCAATTTTTTCATTATCGACATTGGTTGAATACAGGTCCGCGCCGAACTCCCGCGCAAGCGTCAGGCAGACCATCTCCGCACCGCCGATATTGTCCATGAAATTGTGAAAAATTGCTGTTTTCAAAGCAGTCAAAACGTGGTAGTGAAAGAGCTTATTCTGGGTGAAGAAAATATATTGCCTGCACAGGGGGAAGAAAGAGAACCGGCAAACCCCTTCCAGAAAGAACAAGGAAACTGCTCTTTACATCATAAAAAAAAGGTTCAAGCACAACAAAGTGCCCTGTCCCGGTAGATGCTCAGATACCAAGATTATTCAGCGTATACACGATTCTATTGGCAATTTCAGTAAGCATGGGATGGGAAATCTCAAAATATTCGATTGAATCCGAGAGTTCCTGACGGAGCGAGTGGTGCTCTTGCGTTGGTCTGGTATGGTCTTTATCGATGACATTATCGATTTTCCGGGTGAGGTTCGAGATTTTATCCTGTGTTTCCGTGTTTCCGGTTTCCACGCTGGAAAGCTCTTTGCGAAGGTCTTTGAGAGACTGATTCAGGTGCTCTTTGCTCATACTGTTCTCCATGTGCGGTGGTGAAATGATAGAGAAAATAATTCAGGCAAACGAGCAAGGGGGAACAGCTCCTGAAATATAATCAGGCAAATTGATAAAAAAATTCGGATATTTCAGAAAAGAGGTGCAGTATTAACGGCATTGGTAATTTTTCCTGTGTTTCCCCTCTTTGGCGTATTATTCTGCTCACATATTCCCGGCAGGATTTCAGCACAAAGGGCACATAATTGCCAGGATGAGCAGATAAATTTACTATACAGCAGAATGTGCGATTGGTTTTTTGCAACGCTGAATCGAATGCGCGTTGGTGCATAAAATCTGCAAAAAAAAAATATGGAGGGACTATGTTCGGGTTTTGTTTATGTAACCGCTTTGATTTTTTTAAAGCATTAATACCTGTCATCACAGCAGCAACATGCAGTTTTTCCATCACCTACTATGTTTCACCTGACGGTGATGACGGTAATGACGGATACGAATCATCGCCGTTCAAAACCCTGGTTAAGACACGGGATGCACTTCGGCAGATAACCGGGGAGTCAAAAACCGTAATAATCAAGCCAGGCAACTGTTTCCTTGATGAGCCGCTGGTGCTTGATGAAAATGACGGCGGCACCGAACAATATCCTGTCGTATGGAAAGGTGAATATTTCAGCAATATGCCTGCAATTTACGGGGGCGGCTGCAAGCTTTACAACAACAGCATTCACGACCTGTATCATCTTGTGTGCCCTACCCGGAGTGATCTTGACCGTCCGCGATTCAGTTGTCATCTTTCCCGGCGCCACTGCATTTTTCCTGATGCGGGGTATACGCCGTGCAAGGTTGGCGATGATTCGATTATGGTTAATGCCGGATGGAACGGTGTTGACATAGTCAACTGGTATATTGTCGGACCGCAGCCGATTACCTATATTCCCCAGACACAACTGTTTTCGAGCGAGTCGGAGCCCTTTATCCAAACAGGCGCAAGACCGGTGAATACGCCGGATGTCCCGGGCAGCAGAGCAATAGCTCTGGGGCGTTCCCCGGAAGGCATACTGGTACTGTTCACAGGCAGCTTACGGCATTCAGTCAAATTGTTTTCCATGAACGGCCGCATTGTCTATTCGGCTGAAGGCCACGGGCATTGCGTGCATGCAATAATGCGGCATATGGCGGGAAACGGCGTCTATGTTATTCAAACGATAACTGGAGCAAAGCGTTTGATCAAAAAAATCGCTTTGAGCAGGTAAAGAACGTCGTGAGCGGTTTGAAATTGTCCGAATAGTCGCCGGCAGGGGCTGATTATTGCAGCTATTGCCAGAATATCAGTATGATATTATTTTGTTAGCAAGGCTTTCCCCGGAATAACAGACATTGTTCAAGGTTTAAATAATGCAAAAAAATGGTTTGCATACACAAGTTTTTTCTGGTTTGCTGTTACGGCCCCGGATTGTTGCCGGCGTATTTTTTTCCATCGCAGCATGCTCAATTGCTCTGGGCATTCCGCCCGCTCCATTCAGTCTTTTTATTCCTGCATCCACCGGACAGGCATCATTGCAGCAGATTGAGCGCGATATCCGGAATGCCTATTCAAATCTGGAAAAAAATCGTATTGGCAAGTCCAGACTTGCTATTCTGGCTGCCTCGGCGCATCATAAAAGTTTCAAACAGCTCGATCGTTCTCAGACAACAAGAAAAGAGCGATGTGCAGCGCGGAAACTTCGGCGGGAAATTCGGAAAGCAAAACGTTCGATCAGGCGGAATGAAAAAGCGCTTGTGAAAAAATCCCTTGCTGTTCTCAGGAAAAAAGGTCCATATGCCGCCCTTGATTTCAGAAAAGAAGTCATTACTCCTGCAAAGATTTCATACCGGGAATATGCGCAAATCGATCGGGCAATTATCAGGGCATTGTATAAAACCCGTGGAGACAAACCACATATTTACGCGAGAAAAAGAACGGAACAGTCTCTTAACCCGGGGAAGGTTGTTCTTGAATCGGTGCAGTTTCAATCGGGGAGTGCATCGCTTAAGAGTAACGGTCGGGAACAACTGGACAGTATGGCGAAAGTCCTGCTGAGATACTCGGGAGTTGAAGCTGAAATTCATGGCTATACCGACAATGTAGGTGATGCACGTCTGAACAGAAGACTTTCGCAGAAGCGCGCACAGGCAGTTGCTGATTATTTTATCCGTAAAGGCATTGACCCGTCCCGGATTACAGCAATCGGCATGGGGGAGAAGAATCCGATTGCCGATAATCGCACAGCGCAGGGCCGCGCACAGAACAGGCGGGTCGAGCTTGTGATAAAAGATCAGAATGACAGTTGATTCTTATCTTGATACCCTTTTCCGGTGTACCATTTACCTGGGGGCCTGCAATGCGAAAATCAGCTCTTCTTTATTTGCTTCCTTGTCTGGTTGTATTATTCACTGGGTCCTGTGGAATAAAAGATTCAGCAGTAAATTATTTCTCGCAGGAGCCTGACGGCGAGCCGGTACGGCAGATAATTACATCCGGCGCATCGCTGGGATTTGCCGTTTCTGCGGCAATGAGCGCGGTCGGTGATACTCAGCCGCCCTCGTGCGTGCAGACAGTTCGTGCTGTCAATTCTTTTCCCGGTTCCGGGCTTTTCTACATAAATCTGTCATCCGATGATACGCTTCCTCCGGGGGTGGACTGCGGCGGCAGGATCGCGGTTGCCGGGTTCTGGAGCGAAAGCCGGACAGCCGTCATGTCGGTAATTTTCCTTGACATGGGCCTTCTGCAGGGAGGCATTTCCCTGTCGAATGTTTCAACATTTCCGGTAGTCCAAAACGACAGCTCGTATGTGCTGACCTGGGCAATGGAGGATGTCAATTCAGGTACCAGCGATACGGCCATGACTTTGTCGTTGACACAGCAGGAGGTTGATGTTGAATTAAACCGTCTGGCCAGCAGACCGTCGTTCGACACTTCGATAACAGTCGATCAGGAGGGGTGGGTAGTCGAGATACTTGACAACGGCACGACCTCGGACCTGTTTGACGACTCGTATTCGATAATCGGTGCGTGCCAGCATGTCGGCCTTGGTTTTGCCGGCGAGCAGCTTCAATCAGGAGAAATCCTTCAGGTAATCATGGTGCAGAGCACCCTGACCCTTCCCTGCGCAAAAAATCCATCAGGCGGCTGGGGCATGGTGCGCGGGTACGGCACACCGGATGCCTCAAGCGGTACGCGCGCGCTATTCGGCACCTCGGTGTGGCGCTTTCACACCGCATGCGACGGGTGCGCGGATATCCCGGTCGGCACAGGAAGATATATCGGATTTAGCGGAAAGAAAGTGGAACTCGGATTGTAAGCTTCGTTGGTTGATCGTCGTTGGATCGCTGTCCCACCTGAAATCCCCGATTCAGAACAGGCAGGTGTGAGCACGTATACGTTCGTTTGTCCACCCCCCCCCCTCCCTGTGTCCGGTATTGCACAGTATCCGGCGCTATGCGCGTACAACTTTCCCCTCTGTTTCAGTATATTATCAGCAGATAATAGTTTGTCACGCCTGAAGCAAAGGTTTTTGCACATTTCAGTGAGGGGTTTCGTATGAAAGTCGGAAATGGACCAGCGTTACTGATAGTATTTATAGCGGCATGGTTCAATTCATTTGCCCAGGATTTGCCGGTTTTCCCAGGAGCTGAGGGATTTGGATCGCGGACACCCGCCGGAAGGGGTGGTGAGATAATCACGGTTACCAATCTCAATCCGGAGGGGCCGGGTTCGCTCAAAGAAGCCTGTGAATCATCGGGGCCGCGCATAGTGGTCTTTGAGGTCGGCGGTGTGATAGATCTCCGTCCGCTGAACGATAACCTTCCAATAGCGATACGCAATCCCTATATTACGATTGCCGGCCAGACAGCGCCGTCGCCGGGTATTACAATAATCGGCTATGGAATAAGGATTGCGACGCACGATGTCTGGATTTCACACCTGGCGATCCGTCAGGGAGATTTCGAAGGGGCCCGGGGCTCGACACGCCAGTGCTTTTATATTGACGGAAGTGAGAATAATCATGCAGCCGATATTTTTATCAACAATTGTTCACTCACGTGGAGCGTCAATAAAATGGTGTCGACCTGGACCAACGGTGATGATTACACGCATGATATCACATTTCTCAACTGTACGTTTTGTGAAGGCCTTCACTGTGCGGGAATTCATCCCGAAGGCTGCCATTCCAAGGGATTTCTTCTGGGCGATTATACGATAAAAATATCGCTAATCGGGAATCTTTTTTCGCACAATGTCGACCGGAATCCTGCGTGTAAAGGCCGCAGCCGATCGGTGCTGGTGAATAATCTTATTTACAATCCCGGCGGCGTTGCAATTGTCGGTACCATGTCGACCTATTACGGTGGCGGGATGCGGTCGATCCGCATGAGCGCTGTCGGAAATGTGCTCAAGCCGGGGAGAGACACGCAGTTGTTCAGCGATGTATTCATTGACCTAGGTGGGGTCGGCGGAAGCTCGAGAGTGTATGAGCACGACAATGTCGATCTCTCAGAAAGATATCCTGCCACAAATGTCAACAGCGAATGGCGGTATGATGATCCGGACAGTGTACTCTGGACAAGTCCGCTTACTGTTCTTCACAGCAGCCAGACGTATGAGTATGTACTCAATAATGCAGGTTACCGCCCGGCTGAGAGAGATTATATCGATGAGCGGATCATTAATGACGTGCGCAACAGTACCGGCAGAATTATCAATCACATCAGTGAGGTCGGGGGATTTCCGGACTTTGATGAAACGCGCCGCGAACTGAATATTCCTGATAATCCCGATGGTGATGAAGACGGTGACGGTTATACCAATGTTGAAGCGTGGCTTCACGACATGGCCCGGGCTGTTGAGGGTACTGGAAGGCCTGATCCGCTTGAAGTTTCCGACATGAGCGTACGTGTGGATGAATGCAGCACAAGAGGCGTGTTGTACTGCTGTCGGGGAAAAATTGAACTCAGGTTTCCTTCAGAGGTTTCGATTCGACGCGTGGACTTGTTTAGCGCAGACGGAACGGTTTGCCTTACAAGAAAAAAATTGCCGGGCAATACAGTACCAGTGCCGCAAAAAGTGGTGAGGTCAGGCGTGTATTTCATCAAAGTATGGCTTTCAGACAGCGATAACGTCATTTCATCCAGGATACTACTGCCCGGCTAAACCGGGTGTTCAACAAAGGGGGTAAGGCGATCGGCGAAATATGCGCTGGTCGCCGTTTTTATTATATTCCAGAATCAGACCGGATTTCTTGCTGCAACAAAGAGTGCAAAAATATTTTCAGAATAAGAAAAGCAGGGCCGGTTGCTTGAATATGGATACCGAAATAAAAAGACAGAAAATATACGATAAAAATACAGATAAACCATCTGCCTGCTAAAGGATGGCCTACTTTATGCGATGGAAGAAAAAAGACATTATCAAGTACTACAAAGACAATGAATTTGCCTACGGCCTCTGGGGAAAAAACATGCATTACGGCTACTGGGATGAAACCACGAAGACCCAGCGGCAGGCCTCGGTGCGGTTTAATGAAGTGGTTGCCGATACGGCCCGTGTTTGCAGCGACGATACTGTTCTGGATGCCGGGTGCGGAGTAGGCGGGTGCAGTATTTTTCTGGCGAAAAAGTTCGGCTGCAAAGTTACCGGAGTGACTATCTGTCCCCGCCAGGTCAAGCTGGCCCGTGCTAATGCCGAAAAGGAAGACGTTGCTCATCTCTGTGAATTCCATGAAATGGATTACGAGCATACTTCCTTTGAAGATAAGAGTTTTTCGCTTGTCTGGGGGTTCGAGAGTATCTGCTATGCAGAGAGCAAGGAGCAGTTTGTCAAGGAGTCGTCACGGGTGCTGCGGGATGACGGCCGTCTGGTGGTTGCCGACGGTTATGCCAGCAGAGAGCAGTATGCGGAGAGGGATAAAAAGCTCATGCAGCGGTGGTGTGACGGCTGGTTTGTTAATCATTTGAACACGCCCGGTCAGTTTGCGCGTTTTGCCGGCAATGCTGGCTTCAGGCTTACCGATTACCGGGATGTCACTCCCCAGGTAAAAAAGACTTCGCGATTGATGTTTTATGTTTCGCTCCCGTTCCTTCCGCTCCATCTTCTCGATAAACTGGTGTTTTTCCAGCACCCGCCCGATGCATGGGTATAGAGGCCGACCCCCTTCAGCAGGGCGCCGGCGTCGGCGGCGCTGTCCCGCAACCGGTGTTTGCCCGCCTCCGGAACCAGGACCATCTCCGCCCCCTTTGCCCGGCC
>WJKA01000378.1 GCA_014729375.1 Chitinivibrionales bacterium | reverse complement strand
TGCGCGTACTGTTCCCCGGATGCCTGTTCCGATGAGATGACGCCGGACCGTAGAGATATCATATTCGCGTATCTCCCCCCACACTACCAGAATTGTGTCCATGTAATGCCGTTTCAATGCAGCGACCATTTTTCCGGACAAGGAGGGGTTTCCTCTGAAATCAAGCATCGAACGGAATTTTTCAGTCTGCGCCTTATCAAATACATCCGTGCCGTCACAGGTGGAAATATTATCCCGGACCATTTGCTCGAAACTCTTTTCAAATGACGGCGCGGCACCTTCGAAAATGCCCAGGAAAAGAATGTTCATGCTTTCGGCTGCAAGCAGCGACACGATGCACAACAGAAAAAGAGTACCACGCTTCATTAAAAAAGCTCCTTTCGCATTTCATTATTGGCCCGGTATATCCAGCTCAACACCTCGGCGACGGCTGCGTATAATTCCGGAGGAATTTCCCTGTCGATATCTATCTGGGCCAGAAGTTCCACCAGATCGTTGTCGCTGTGTACCGGAATGCCGTATTGACGAGCGATACTTTTTATTTTTTCAGCAAGCTCACCGTTACCTTTGGCAACCACCCGCGGGGCCTGCCCGGCTTCGGCGTCATATTTCAGTGCAACAGCCCGGTCCTGGTTCCGGCTATTATTTTTCTGCATCGTGTATCACTCCGCCCGATTAAATACGAACGTCAATTTTGCCATCATGCGTACCCCGTTTTTCAGTATCCCGCCCAGTGGCCGGCACGACCGCTCCGGTTTTCTGCAGCGTGCCGAACTCGATTTGTACGAAAGAAAAACCAAGTGACTGAAATGCACCGGTAAGTGGATCGCTGTTTTTGCTGAACCATTCGCGTGTCGAATCGTTTTCAATTTCCAGTCTGAGCCTAAACGATTTTTTCGGAGTATAGTCTATTTTGGCGTTGATCTCTCCGAGAAAAGACGGTGACGTATTGATAACAACCGAATAATTTTTCCGGGAAGCCTTCTTTTTGCCCGCAGGCCCACGCTTGACAAACATAATCCGGACATCAGTCCATTCACCCTGGATTTTCATCGGCACGGCAAGCACCTGCTGTTCCCCCTCGGCCGTTGCCACCGGACGGGCGAGCATTTGAAGTGCCTCGAACCTGTTCAGTGCGGTTTCGATGTTCTGCCGGAACATCTCAAGCGGGAGCCTCTCCTGAGCATTTTCGCGCCCGCCCTGAAGCGAGGACTCCAACTGCCGCATCATTTCCCCGGAAAGCCGCTGGAGCGAGCTGTTCATTTCCTGCAACCGGTTGGTGGCGGTATGCAACAGGCCGTTTTCGATATTTTCTTTGCTGCCGATGAGAGACCTGATCATGACTTCGATCTGCCGGAGTATTTCTTTTTGCCCGGCAGCGCCGCGCCGGACGCTTTCCATTTCTCCGCCGGGAATATGTGCGGAAGATGCCTCTCTCAGGGCACGCATCAAATGCTCCACATCATGCAGTACCCCGGTTTGCGTATCTGACTGCGTGCCCGTATTTCCGGGGCCCTCACGAACGGCGCCCTCAGGCATCGCTTTTCCGGTCCGGCCAGCGGCCGTGTCCAGCAACGACTCAGCCCGTTCCCGAAGTGATCCGGCGGATTGTCTGAACTGCGTCTTGAGCGATTCGGTCATTTCACGCAGGTCCCCTAGTAAATTGTCAAGAAGACCGGCGATCCGGCCTCCGAGTTCATGCTGCTTTGCGGATGCAGAAAAAGCCGCGTCCCCGGAAGAAGACGACATGCCGGATTGACTGTCCGTTATTCCGGAGAGTGCATTCCGGAACTCAGAAACCACCCCGGAAACGGCCTGTTGTGAACTGTCAATAAAAGCAGTCATGGTACTGCGAAAATTGCCGGACAATTCAGCAATCGAGTTTGCCTGCTGAGAAAAATAATAGGACATGGCACGCACAGTATTTGCAGTGCGGTTTCCTGCACGTGCTCCGGACCCGAGCTCAAACTCCGATGTTTTACCGAGTACCTGTCCGAAAAAACGTTCAATTTCCTGCGTGGCCGAACCAGTAATCGCGGATATTCCGGATTTCATGTGGGCGGTTTTCGTGTCAATGTTTGCAAGCAGGTCCCGGAGGGCTTTTTCCATGGTGTTCATGTTTTCCACCACACGGCCGGCGGCCATCCCGCTCCGGCTTTTCTGCACCGATTCCGCCTGATCGGCAACCATCTCGATTAGCTGACGAATGCTTGCGCTGAGCTTTTGCAGTATCGCCTCCAGATTCATCCTGATTTGCGCAGTTGCATCATTTAATTGACCGGAAATGGCCTTCTTGGCCTCAAGGAGCAGTGTTTCAATTTCTGCAAAAGTTATTGTCGCTGCCTGGGGCCGGGAAGACGGCAGTTTTGACGAGAGATTCTGAAGCAGCATTTCTATGGTATCGGCGAGTTTCCCTGCATCCGTCGACAGAGCGGCTGTCAGTTTCGCCGGTTCTCCGGCGGCTGTTTCCGAGACTTTTTCGGCGATATCTGTACCAGCGTTGTTTTCGGATACTGCCGGTTGTGCCGATTGCGATGCAGCGGGTTCAGCAGTCTCCATCCGAGTATCCGGGGATGATGCTTGTAGTTGCAGCAGGGCCTCTATCCGGGCAAGCACATCAGCGGCTATTTCCCTGATATTTGTTATCATCGACATCAGTGCAGTACTGCGAGCTTCGCTGTTTTCCCGAATCATGGTCCGGACTATCCGGGAAGCTTCTTCGGCAACAGCCCGCGCCGTACGCATATTTTCCGGTAAAGGGGCAGTGTTTGATGGCCGCGGGCGTGCATTTTCCTCCCCTTCCGCAAAGCTCTGGCGCGCACTGTTTTGCTGCGGAGATTGCGCCGGTTTTTCAACATCGGCAGGAGATGAACCGGTCGTATTCCCGGCTGGTTGTGTTTGCGAAGAGTCGTTGTGCATACAAATCCGGCGCGCCAGTTCAGGTTCGAACTGCGTTACCTGCTCGAGAATATCTTTTGATACGGAACCGGCTTCTGCAGAAAGTGTATCAATCACGCGCACAATGCGTGACAGCGCATCGTTGAGAAGGGAAAGGTCAAGCGCGATGCCTGCTTTCCCGGCTGCAGTGGTCGATGATGAACCGGGTGCGGGTTGTGTTGCCTGTGACCCGGCGTTTGTTGCCGCCTGCAAAAGCTCGCCTTTCACTGTTGTGCTCCTGGCGGATGAAACGCTGTCGGGTCCGTCCGACTTCGCCAGGTCGTGTTCGAACGAATATCCCAGTTGACGAAGTATTGCCTGGAGAAGCAACCGCTTGTCTCCGTTTACATCATTAATTTTATCGGTGAGCGAGATCTGACTCTCGGCAAATTCTTTAACGGGGATATCGAGTTTTTCTGCCAATTCGGCAATTGTTTCGTATGAGAGGGGGATTGTCGATGAATCGGTTATCGGGGGACTTTGCGGAAAGGAACCCAGAATATCTTTATTGTCCAGAGCGGTTGCAATCCATTGAAGCAGCGAGAGGTCGATTGACCGTTGAGTTGTGGCAACCGGCGCGTGACCGTTTTGGGAAGCATTTTTGAGTACCTGATCAATCGTCCGCAATTCTTCAAACGAAACGGTCCCGCGCGATCTGAGAATGGCCATAATGACATCCGGGGAAATATGCCGTGTCGCAGGTGACAAAGAATCTGCATCCATAAAATGGGCGATTTCATTCTCTGCATCTGCTGCGCTGAGTATCAGCGCTCTGGTCGCCCCCGTTCCTGAAGAAACTGTCCGGACGATAATATCGCTGCTGCCGGCCACTCTTTTGAGTGTTGCGACAGGCATTCTGACAGGTCCGTTTTTGCAGGGCTCCCATGCGGCAAGATCGCCGGCCCTGTTGAAAAAATACAGCGCTTCGTCAAGCTCGCCTTTCAGGACAAGTGCCGGCGTCTTTTCCATGACCACGGTGCCGGTTTCCGTTCGTGCATTCAATTCAATTTTGAGTGCGGTAAGCATTTCTGCCAGTGTACGCGCCTGCTCTCGTACGCTCTTGCTGTTTTCAGACAGCGGGGCATCGGCAAGGCGGATAATGTCCTGTACCAGCCGTCGCACCTGACGGTTACTTTCCGGCAGGCTTCGCATGACATCTCTGCTTACCTGCGCTATTTCGCGGAATATCTCTTCGCCGGGAGATTGCCGTACCTCCAGGGCGAGTGCTTCGATTTTTGCCGGCAAATCTTCGCTTTTGAGATCGGCGTCGATCGTGTATGAATCGACAGAGTTTTCTGAAACCGCCTGCCCGGTGTGCGATGCAGTGCCACCGTTTTTTTCGATAACGATTTCCCCGCCCGAACCGGAAAGCCGCACCTCATCGCCGGCGTCAAGCGTTCCTTCGCTCAATTGCACAACTATTTCCCGCGATGACAGCTTGATCACGTATGTTGCATCGCTTCTTTTTTCTACAACTTTGCCGCGTTCCGACAGTAATCGTTGCGGTAGTGAGGAAAGTATCGTGGCGGCGATATGTGAGGCACTGGGTATCATTACATTATACGCTCACGGACCCGTTACTGGTTAAACCGTCTGCGCGAAATCAGTTGTTTCCACCTTTTTTCCCGGCCATACGAAGTATCAGAGAAACCTGGTCGGTGCTGATATGATATTTCCGTGATATTTCTCCATTGCTCATTCCCCGGCGACTGTCTTCAATAACAGCAACCCTGGTTTGATCGCTGCCCCGTTCGGGCGGTTCTTTTCCCGGTTCTTTTTTTTTCATTCCCGGCGGGGTCTGATCGTCAAATTTCCTGATCCGCTCCAGGTCATTTCCAATCCTCGAACGGAGATCATCGATATTGACTCCGTCATTATCAGCAGGTGTTTTTTTTATGGTCTGCTGTTTATATTTTGCAACGGGTTGCGGC
>WJKA01000377.1 GCA_014729375.1 Chitinivibrionales bacterium | reverse complement strand
GAATATAACAAGTGAAGGGCATCCTGCGGCTGCAGCAAGATGCGCTATGCCCGAATCATTGCCGATAAAGAGGGTGCAGAGCGAAAGAAAGGCTGCGAGAAAGGGCAGGCTTTCATTGAAGATGACATGTGCACTTTCCAGTTCAGGAAAGGGATCGTCCGGCCCGGCTATAAAGAAAACAGAATATCCTTTTGCGCTCAAATCCTCGGCGATATTCATAAATCGGACCAGCGGCCAGTTTTTCAGCGCGCTTCCGCTCCCTGCATGTAAAGCAATTGTGCTGCCGTGGCCGTCCATGAGGTTCAGGGCCTTGCGGATATTCGGCTTTGAAGGCTTGAGAAACGATCGATTAGCAAACGATGCAATTTCATTGAAAGCCGTGCAGAGTGATTCATAATGAAAGGAGTATTTTGATGTCGATTTCTGGGGGAAGGGCGGAAGGCAGATTACCTGTATTCCACCGTGCCGTACCAGATTCTCTACAAACGGGGAGTCTGTGCCGGTAAATAGCAGGGCTGAGGACAATCCCGGAAAAAGAGAATCAACCTGTCCGGGATAACCGGGAGAAAACTGCTTGCAGGACCGGCTGCTGTCGATATCGAGAACTCTGTCAATGTAACCGCTGTCCTGTGCAAGAATTCCGCAATGAAGCCTTCCGAAAAATAGTCGCGTTTGACCGGGATGATATTTGTTCCAGAGCTGTATTGCGGGAAGTGTTGTTATGAAATCACCGATCCCGCCTGCATGATAAATCATTGTTGACATAAAGACTTAAAATGCTCTTTTTCCCTCGAAAAATCAATTTCCGGATATTGTTGTTCGAGTTCGCGTATGGCGTTAAGTTGACTGGTCGCGAAACCTGCTATTGCTTCCGATGATATGGTATGGAACCTGTGCTGTACTGCTTTGAGGACCGGGGTAAAAGAACGGATATAGTTGTTGAACCGGTCGGAAAGAAAGGCTTTCTGAAAGCGGGACTGAATATAGGCTACCGCGGTTTCGTTCGGATGAGTCATATCGGCTTCATAAAACCGGTAGTCCCTGAGCTCATCCATCATAATTTCGTACGCGGGGAAATAGGAGAGATTCCCGTATTTTTTTTCAAGCTCATGCAGGGCGGCAAAGAGGTGGGATTTGCTGATACAATTTTCGTGGGGGTTGTCTCGAAGGTGCCGCACCGGGCTGATAGTTATTATTATCCGGATATCCGGCCGGATGTGTATCAGCATGTCGAACGTAGTGCAGCACTGCTCAAAAATTTCCTGTGGTGTGAGCAAAATGCGTTCGAATCTGTTATGCGGGAGCTTGTGGCAGTTGGCAACGATCCGTTTCCGGTCTTTTATTTTGTAAACGAATGCCGTTCCGAAGGTAAGGAGGCAAAAATCGGTTTTCCTGATTGCCGTACGGGCAGATTCAAATGCAGTATTAATTGCCTGAAGGCATTTGGTTTTATCCGGTTCGCAAAACCGGGTGTGATGATCGAAGCTTCGCCAGAATCCGCCCGACTCGAACAGTTCATTTCCGTCATAGCGCTTTCCGGCTATAATCCGCCTGATCATACCACAGACTGAAAAAGGATTATAAAGGACCCCGGTCGGATTCATGCAAATATCTGCATGCAGACTGATGAGCATGGAGCCGATATTTTCGGCAAAGCAGGAGCCGGCGCAAAATAGCGTGTGATGCAACTCGATTGTATGTGTGCTTCGAGCCGGTTCTACAATTGTCCGGAATGAAGGATAGTCTTGCATGGCGGTTTTGCCTGGGTCAATCGAGACCGACGGTATTTTTCCCGTCCATGATAACAAGGCCTTTATAGAATTCGCCGGCGGTTCCTGCCGATTTGAACGGGCGGGGCGCTTTTCCGGCGCCGATATAAAAGCCGACGTTGTAAACGGTATCTCCTTTTGCCGCATGACGGGCCTCGACTCTGATTGCCACCATGTCAAGGCGGCAGTTTTTCCAGTAGGCCGGTGCATTCCGCTCGCCGCCGGGGAGATATATCAGTCCTTTTGTCCGCCCCCATAAAAACTGGAACAGAAGATGATTTTCTATGCTTGCCCAGAAGGCCGGGCATGATATTTCCCGGTATTTCTTTTCAGTAGCGACAAAGTTCTCCCGTAAAGAACCGCTATGGAAATTCAGTTTGTTCCCTGTCCAGTGGTCGTTGACCAGATATATTGGAGAGAGGTACTGTTCATTAAAATGTATTTCTTTTTCCGCCCGGATAGTATCAAGCACAATCAAACCATCCTCACCCCAGGTAAGCACTCTGATATCACGGGTAAGCAACTTTTCATTCTGCGAATTTTGATATTCGATCCGTCCATATGTATCAAAACCGTCTTTCTGGTACCGGTCATGATGAAATGCTGTTTTCCAGTGTGAAATGCCGTTTTTGACTGATGGTATCCCCAGCAGGCTTGCGCGGAACGGAGCCACAAGCTCCGGCTGAATATGGATGCTCAAGTTGGCGAGAGGATGACCGTTTATCGCTTTCCAGGCCATGCTTCGCGAGATACGGGTGTTGCGACGGTAACATAACTGCACAAAAGGATATATTTTTTTAAAGTCGATTGCATTATCCATCTGCCCGGCCGAATAAAATCGTGCTTCTTTGCGGAATTGCAGGATTGCCAGAAGCGCAAGCTCAAAACCGGTCTGGCTCTGGAAAAATAGCTCCCAGCCTTCATAGCACGGTCTGAAACCGAGGACCCACTGGCGTGTCTGTTGTGCGGCTTCGGTGACTGTTGAATCGATCCAGGCCAGCAGGTGGGCTATCAGCTTGAGTGCACGGGGATCATTGTTCCAGAGTCCCCAGGCCAGCGCAAAAGGATGAGGAATGAACATCGGAAGGTCCTGTCCGCCGGGTTCATACAGCATGCCTGTTGGAAGACAGAAGCGCAGAAGAACATCAAAAACTTCCTGATGATGTTTCCGCTGGAGAAATTGTGGAGGCTGGCGGCCGTGGAATGAATAGGCCGCCATAGCAAGCACTATCCATCCACCATATGAAAGAATTACGGGATGAAAAAAATCGTGGTTTTCCGCAGTCATATCCGGATAAAGGGTTTGTGTACAAATTTGCTGTGCCACCGAGGCGCCACAATATTCGGAATGGTCGGCTTTGTCGATTATGCAGGTAGCAATATTTATCGCCCAAGTCTGCAAAGTTTTTTCCCATTCGTTGCAGTGCTCATGCTCCGGCAGCATATTTATCGCCCAGGCTAGCACAAGAGCATCCTGAGCATTTTCTTCGACTTTGGTATCTATTTCACATCCGCTTGGCGGAAGGATGCCAATAAATCGGTCTGCTTCAAAAGCAAGAATTCCGGTTATTTTCAGAAAAAGGGTTTCTGAAATATGCTTTTTTGCCAGGAAAGCGGTAAGGGCAAGAATTGAGGCCCACAGGCTTGAACGCCAGTTCTCACCCCATCGCTTCCGTTCGAGAAATGTATCTATGTCAAGCGAGCCGGTGAGGTGCGAATCGCAGGCCCACTGCAGGCCCTTTTCAAGCTTGTCACTGACCTCCTCTGCTGTAAAAATATCGCTTGCAGTATCAACCTCTTCTTTGTAGAGGAATGCAGCGAGAATACAGAGGATTTGAAGGTGAGGTCGAAGTACATATTCGATAACCGGCGAAGAGGATGCCACGTGGTGCATGTTAAAATACCGGGGGTCGGTTGAGCCGAAAATGCCGGTGTTTTCATCAATCTGGTGCCAGGATTTCAGATAATAAGGAAGTCCGTGCGTGAGGAGCTGGAAAACCTTGTGCGATTCGAGTTTTTCTGAAAAATGAAGCATGTACGCCTGTGCTAGCACGACTCCAGGGGGCGCTCCATCGGATAAATGGTGATACTGTTGCTCTGGGCCGCAAGAATGCATTTTTTTGCAAACTCGCGTGCTGTGTTTGAGTCATACAGAACCAGAAAGCGATCACCAAAAAACCGCGGCAACCTGTCTCCCTTGAGCCATTGTATATGTGTATCTACTTGATTCCGAAGAAATCCGGAATCTTCGCCTGAGTATCCTATGCCTATATATGCCATGCTTTCGCCTGAAAAAAAGCCTGATAATGCAGATTATATTAAAAAATAAGCAAAAGCCTGGATAAAATGGAAGGGTTGATGAATAATATTCGGGCATTCTTGTAAGATATTTCAATTTCAATATATTTTAACAACCATGGGGCTGTAGCTCAGTTGGGAGAGCGTGGCGTTCGCAATGCCAAGGTCAGGGGTTCGATCCCCCTCAGCTCCACAGTAAATGCATCCGCGGCTGCCTGAAGGTCCCTTGGTGCGGGGACGCTTTTTTTTTGCTAAGCGCTTAATTGAATAAAATCAATTAACCGTCCGTAGTATTAATATGAAAGTTATCAAACATTTACCTGCATTCAGCATTTACCCGTGTATAATTCTCTTGTGCACCTGCGTATTTTCCTATTCCAGGTTTTCAAATTTCGGTTCTACAATAACCATAAATGACATGCTCATTGATGATAATATTCTGTGGGCTGCAACAACAGGCGGCTTATTTATTCTGGATACAGAAACCGGCGACGGCGATTTTGTCAGTGATATTGAAAAATTTCCAGACCTGAATCTTTCATCGCTCTGTAAAGGCCCCGGAGGTAACCTATGGATTGCCTCGAACCAGGGATATCTCACCAAGATTGAACCTGATGATAATTTTAACGTCTATACCTCATATGTTACATCAGGCTGGAAAATTAATGATATTTCCTCATACGGCTCCTATCTGGTAATTGCTTCAAGCAGGGGATGCAGCATATTCAATCCCGGCAAAAAAACCCGTCCTGAAGCAGTGAAAAACGCGCAGAAAATCGGGACGTTCGAATCACCGGTTGTTAACATAATCGCCCTCCATGACAGTGTCCTCTACCTTGGGTGTGAAAACGGCTTTGCTTCGCTGGATTCCGGGGAAACAATACTGGGAAGCAATTTTTTCGACCAGAGTATATGGGATACGAGGGAAACAGATAAACCGGTTATTGACTGGGTCATCCATAACAACAGCCTTCAGGCAATGAGCATGCTCGCCACGTCGTTCAAAAGCAGGATGGTGCATGCGGAGGGGAAAAAAATATATGCCAACAATTCAGAAACCCTTGAATTACCGAGCGAAGTAATCGCTCTTATAAGCGACGGTGACCGGTATTGCTGGATCGGTACGGCCGAACACTATTTTTACCGGTGGGACGGCGGCGATCAACTGACCCAGTTTGAAATCAGGGGCTTGAAATTCAAATACATAAATCAAATTCACGTCGATCACAAAGGCATGCTCTGGCTGATACCTGCTTTTTCAAAACCGGTTAGATGGTATGAACGCATTACCCGGTATGACGGTTCAACATGGCAATTGATGGACCATGAAAAAAGGTTGGGCAGCATTGCGCAACATTTCAGAGTGGCCATGGAAGACCGGGATGGAGACATGTGGTTCCCCACCTTTGGAAACGGTATTCACCACTATTCTTACAGTGATGATTCCTGGAGCATGGTAAAGCACGGTTCCGGTATCGTAACCGCTATGGCGCAGGACTCTTCAGGATATTACTGGTTCGGCAACAATTATGCACGGGAACATGGCTATACGGGGTGCCTGTTCTGTTATGATTCCGAGGAAGACACATATGCCGAATTTCTTACTGAGGGGAAAAGTTATTTCGATAATATTTACTCGCTGTGTGTTGACTCGAGAGGAAAAATCCTTGCGGGCGGACTTGGAGGGGGATTTGTCGTTTTCAGCCATAACGGCTCGCCGCTTGAGGGTCCTGATGCCATAACTTCGCTCAAGAATGATTTTTCTCCGATGGCAACGGTTTACGATATGATAAACCTGGGAAATGACACCACCTGGCTTGCCGCCGGAAAAGGATTGTACCTTTACAACAGCGCCTCAAACAGCATAGAAAAATTCGATAATATTTCTTCTGAGCTCAGAGGTGTTGATATAGAGAGCGATTCAATTTTATATCTGGCTTCGCGCCGGGGAGTGATCCGGTATAATCTGATGGACAGCAGCGAGACGTATCTTACCGTAGCAGACGGACTTGTTTCAAATACGGTTACCGATATATCTGTCGACCGCCACCACGGTTGTCTCTGGATCGCGACATCGGAAGGACTCTCCCGCTACGACCTGGGGCATGAATTTGCCAGAGTAGAATCCAACGAGGGGCTGTTTGCGTATCCTAATCCATACAAATTGTCCGATCCCGATCATAACCAGATTTTTTTCGAAAATCTTGCGCCGAAGACCCGCGTCTATTTGTATGATATTACCGGCAAAATTATCTCTGAAGCTGTCACTGAAAACAAAACGGATTATGAATGGAGCTACAGTCTGGTACCGCCGCGAAATATTGTGCCGGGAACATATTATTTTGTTGCTCACCTGGGAGGAAAAAGTGATCTCGGCAAACTGCTTATTCTACCCTGACACCGATGCATGAATAATGATATCATAGCTATCGCTCATTTTTCTGATCCCCGGCATTTTCCTCATATCGCCCGTTTTGCATCGGTACTCAATGACGAGAACAAAAATGCCTGGGCAATCGGTTATCGGGGACCATGTGCCGACACCAATTCTTGCGGGGATTTGTTTTACAGAATCGACACCGTTGCAATTACGTCTTGTGTAAATCGAGGCCCCCTCTGTTTTGCCTGGTTTGTGCTGAAAGTTTTTCTGGTCCTCTGGAAAGAAAAACCTTCTCTGCTGCATCCTGTCGACGCACCCGCGTTGTTGCCGTGCTGTGTTCATGCAATCATGCGGAAAATCCCCATGGTCTATTTTTCTCTTGAAGACATTCCTCATATGACAACTCTGAACAGCCGGCCGGTTGCACGTTGGAGCTGGACAGCGATCGAACGGTTCGGTATTCGAAGAGCACGGAGGGTGGCAGTGGTTGCGGATATTGATGCCCGGTCGTTTAAAAAACGGTACCCCTTCATTCCCGAGCCGCTGATTGTAAGAAACGTCCCGGAATTGCAGCCGCTGCGGAGCAAACATGAGCTGAATCTGCGCAAACGGTTCCAGTGGACAGATAAAGATTTTGTCCTTATCTATCACGGTGTTGTCGATAAAGGCAGGGGAATAGAAAATGTTTTTCCCTTTATTAAAAACAATCCGTCCGCACGACTTGCAGTTGCCGGCTACGGTCCGGAACTCGGCACGGTGAAAGCCGGGGCAGATGCAGCGGGCATTGCCGCTCAGACCGAATGGCTCGGCCCGTACCACTATGATGACCTTCCATTATTGCTCCAGGATGCCGATATCGGCATTGCGCTTTTTAACAACATCAGTCCGGGTATCTATCAGGCCCTGCCCTGCAAGCTTTTCGAATATGTTCATGCGGGAATTCCTGTTGTAGCAAGTGACTTTCCGGAAATGAAAAAGTATATTGAAAAAACGGGAGTTGGACTAACGGTCGATTCGAGTGATCGGGAGAGCGTAGAAGCTGCGCTTTTGCAGATGATGAATGATAAGAACGTATACGATAAGTGTCAAGAAGCGTGTTTGATTGAGAGAAAAATAACAAATTGGCAAAAGGAGTCCGAAGTGTATCGCCGATTTGTTTCGCCGACGGAATAAGCACTGATTATAAGTTGAAGAGTATGCCCGAGCTGACAAAAAAAAGCATTTTTCTGCAAATAGTTCTCTATGGTTTCTCCATGGCTGTCAGCGTTGCCGGGCGTTTTGTGTCGCTGGCGCTTTTATGGAGAAGCCTGACGACCCAGGAGGAGCAGCAGTCATATGCCCTTCTGACAATTCCTCTGGCGCTGATTTCAATCGCTGCAAATTTCGGACTCGAAAATGGCGCAATAAGATTTTTCCACCAGGATAAACGTTTCCTGAGATTTTCGATGAGAATGCTGATTGTCGGCGGGCTCTTTTTTGTTGCCCCCATAACGCTCGCCGTCGGCCTCTGGTGGCAGGCGCGTTATCTTTCATGGGCCGGCTATGCAGCATGTCTTTTTGCCTTTGCTACTGCTCTTTTCCAGGTAGCCGGCGCATTTTTTCGCTCCGATCTGAAAGTGGGGTTGTATACACTTCTTAACTTTATGCGCAATGCCGCGATTGTCGCTGTCGTCGTATTAATTTTCCTGCTCGATTATCTCTCCCTGAGCACATGGTTTATATCCCAGGCCGTCGTCGTAGCGGTTATCGTGATATTCATGTTTGGAAAAATAATTGCGAATACAAACAGTCAACCTCCCGATGAACAACAGAAAAAAACTTATCGCTCTTATGTTATTCCCGTATTTCTCGGCTATTTCGTACTGTGGTTCGATACACTCTGGGATAAGGGGTTTCTCAATTATTTCCATCCGGAGGGGCTTCCTTACTTCCAGTTAATTGAAGACTACGCTTCCTTTCTTATGGTATTCACCCTTTTGATCAGCAAAGCATGGCCTTCGATCTATTTTCATTTATCAAAGCGAGGGTTAACTTCCGGCACTATCGACAAAAACCTGCTTATCGCCCAGGGGGCCTGCGGTATCGGACTCATAATTATGTATTCACTGTCCCCGATTGCGCTCAAGCTGCTCAAAGGCACGTATTTGCCGGGGCAGTACCTTACCTCGGTAGCAATTGTTCTGGCGGTCCATCTGTTCGGAATTCTTCTTGCGATAATCCGTCCGATTCTCGAATTAAAAAACGATACGAAATACATGCTGGTCGCTTTTACGGTCGGTATTATTCTCAATCTGATTTTCAATGCAATGCTGGTCCCACCGCTGGGGGTCCCGGGGGCGGCACTGGCAGGACTGTTTTCCTTTGGCGCAATCTACTGGGCCGTTTTACTGCGGGTTAAGGAGTTTAAAAACAGAAAACAAGTCCTTGTCAACAGCGCAGTCATGCAGGTCCTTTTCGGCGGTCTGGCTGTGGCGGTAACCTTTGCACTCCGATTGGCAATGAAGATATAATTGATAATGCTTCTTTCTCAAAGAAAACCCACGATATTGTTTGTTAATTATGTTCCTTTTGGTGACGGCAGCACCGTCGTGCTGTATCGGACCGCACGATATCTGAAAGATAGAGGGTATGCAATTACTGTTGTTACTCCTCCCAACGAATGGCTGGAGGCGAATGCGAAGGAGGACGGCGTGACCTTACTTCATGCCGATATCCCTCATTTGGTCGGATTCACGGGGCCGGGAGGCTATTGCAGCTATTTTGTCAGACTTTGCAAAGCCGTTGCATCGCTGATAAAAATAGTCGCAACGGGAAAATATGACATTATTCATGGCAATGCGCTTCCCAATTTCGCCCCTCTTTTCGCCGCACTAATCTGCAAAAAACCGCTGGTGTGGCATGTTCATGAACTGGTCCTGCAGGTTCCCTTTGTCTATCATCTTTTTCGGAGATTGCCGCCGCTGTTTGCAAAAGCAATCATATGTCCCAGTAAGGCCGTACAATGCGGGTTTCAGTCAAAGAAAACCGTTGTTATTCCCAATACCGTCCCTGATGAATGGTTTGATAGCGCACACGACAGAAAAATTCGCGCGAAGATAAGGCGTGATTTCGGAGTTGGCCCGAAAGATAAGGTGGTGTTGTGGATAGGGGGAATAGCGCCTCGTAAGGGGCTCAATAGTTTGCTGAAATGTTTTGTTGATTATAAGCGTATGCACGGGGACATAACTGTCATGGTGGCAGGGCCTGTTTTTGAAAAATATCGTGATCATTACAAAGCCCTGCGCGGCTTCTCGGAGACATTGCCGGTCAGAGTGATTTTTGCCGGTCCGGTGCATGATCCCCGCCCCGTTTACCTTGCCGCCGATTGCGTCACGCAAACATCACTGCTCCCCGAAGCCTTTGGGTTGACTGTTTTAGAAGCCATGAGTTGCGGGAAACCGGTTGTCTGTTCCGGGGGAGGAGGCACCGCAGAATTTGTGGAGCATGACATTACCGCGCTCGTTATTGATCCTTCAAATATACAAGACCTGCGAAATGCAGTTCTCTCCATATGTTTCGATTCGAAGAAAGCACAAAGACTGGGAATGTCGGCGCTGGAGAAAGCAAAGAGTTATCGGGCCTCGCAGGTCCTTCCCCAATTGGAAAAAGAATATGCACGCATCATGAATGCCTGACATCGATCGAGGGCCTTGCGGCAGGGCGACTGCAACAGTGGTTTTCAGGAAAGGCCCTGAAATGGATACCCAAACAGAAATTTACCGGAAATCGTAAACTGTCCGGTTGCTGCAAACAAGACCCCAGGCATCGGCACAGAGGCGACAATGACCGGGTAATTTTTTGCCGGAACGGTGCATGGCCCGGAATTTTTTAAATGCCTTGCCGTTCCAGATCGACAGAATATCATCGTTCATAATATTGCCGAAAATGAGCGGCCTGGTCTGTTGCGTTTCCCCGAAAAGCTCAAAAGGAGTGCTCACCGAAAGATAGTCGCAAGGGGCAACATTTCCGACAATGTCGATAAACAGCAAATTCCACTGGGTGCACCCCTTAAGCATGGCATGGGTTGCAGGAAGGGTTAGGCTCTGACGGTTTTTCTTTGCCTTTTCGATTGTCCGTGAAAAGAGCGTGTCGAGTTCGGGGTTTGAATCGGGCGTGTAAAGATACCGGTCCCGGAGCGCAGGAGTAAAGGACATGAGATTGGTAACGTAAACGTCTTTGACGCCTAAATCATTAACGAAATCGAGATAATCGATAAATTCGTGGCGGTTGCCTTTGTGAAGTACAAAAACCGTGCCGATCGAAGCATTCAGATCAAGGGAGACAAGTGTTTTTATTGTCTCCACCGTTTTTTCGAAGACTGCCCCGGTCTTGAAACTTTCCACCGTTTCTCTGCTAATGCCGTCGAGGGAAACCGAAATTTCGGGAATGGGGTGTTTCGTCAGTTCATCGAATATGCGCGGGGTGAACGAGTTGCCGTTTGTCATAATCGGGAATTCGATTGCCGGATTGATCGAAACAATATAATCCATCATCCTGAAGAGGTCTTTGTGTAAAAGCGCTTCAAACCCCGAGAAGTAAAAAGAATGAACATGCCTGATCAGGTGTTTGATTTTATCCGCCCGGGCAATAAAGTCATCGTAGGGCAGTATCCTGATAACGCCGTCACCGATTTCCTTGCCGAAATTATTTAAAAAGCAGTGCTCACATTTCAAATTACAGGCAGATACCGCTTGAAGGAGTATGCTTCGAGGGTATCCGTGGAATCTTTGCAGAATCCGTTGCTGCAACTTATTGAATGTTCTGCGGGGACCGTAGTGTGCTATTCGCTTGAAAAAAGTGCTTTTCTTCTGTGGTGACATAGAATATTAAAAAACTCTGCGATAGTAAGTATTTCGTCTGCAGCCGGTTGCTCCCATCGACTCCTTGAACTGAATTAACGACCACGAGGGCTCCATGGGGTCGGGGTTGAATGTGTCGGCGGATACGCCGTAATCCATGTATTTGAATCCGTTTTCTTTGCACCATCTGATAGAGTTTTCCACCAGATAATTGACTGCAAAAAGGTTGTGATATTCGTAGAGGTGCATGGTATAAAAATTGAGAATACACTGTTTGTTTGCGGCAAAGAGGAGTTCGCCCGCGACCGGCTGATCTTCGTAGTACGCCATAAAAAGGGTCATCATTCCCGGCATCAAGGCTTCGATTTTTTTCAGTTCGTCGATTGAATGGGTCGGTCGGGCGTCGAACTTTTCCTTGTTTTTCAGCATGATCGGGTAAAACACATCGAAATCGTTTTTTTTGACAATGGTTACGCCTTTGTTAATCGCCTTGTTGATTTTATGGCGGGTGTTTTTCGACAGACTCTCTTTACCGGTGACATGGGAGAAGTCGATAATCGAAGAATAGAGAGAACTGATAAGAATAAAGTGGTTGTAGTGCATTGCGTATTCAACCGATTCGTTGAAAAGATCGCAATAGATCTGCATGGGCGGTGTAAGGTAGATTTCTTTTATCATCTGTGAAGAGCAGTACCGGATGAGCGCTTTGATAATCTCATCGGCGTCTTCAATACCAAACTGCCTGTTGACAACAAAGCCACCGAAACTGGCGCCCATAGGGCTCTTGAACATGTCCCCGACTCGCCCACCGGGCAATACCGCAATCAGTTCACCCTTTTTATAAAACATCAGGTGAAGAAAAATGAATCGATCTTCTGGATGGTAGGTCAAAAAATCCTGGCGATGGAAAATTGTGCCGTTATTGGAGTTTTCAACAAATGCGTTCCAGGTATCATACTGCTCGTTTGAATAGGGGACAACCTCAATTGTGTTCATGATTTCTCGCTTAAATTAACACGTCGTAAAGAACCGCGCTTTGATGACGCCGGTGACGGCGGTGTTTCGTTCCGCTAAAGCGGAATCCGTGTATCTGATCAGTACACCTTTATGTAGATTTACCTTTATCAGATTAGTAATAAAATACAACAATGCGAATCAAGGAATCTCATGAGTAGATATCATATCCCAGATGATTTTTCATTTGGTGCAGCTTATTTGCCGGAAGAGCGATAGATTTCAGGAGAATTTCGCGCCATCCTATTTTTCGACAAAACTCTCGATATGGGGGACCCGATACTGTTTTGCCGTGCGGAGAATGGAAGGGTAGTCTTTATAGACGGTCGGCTCGGCGCCGCATCCGACAACACACTGATAGGCCCGGGGAAAAAACATGCCGGCGATCCTTTTTATATCATCGGAGCTGAATCTCGGTTTTTTGCTTGCTCTGAATTCCGGATCGCTGAAAGGGCACATGACACATTGCAGATTGCAGGCGATAACCGCATTGAGTCGGACAAAGAGATGCCGGAACCGAAAAATATCTGCAAGCAGTAAGGCGGCCAGCTTTATGCGGTGCGATTTAGGTTAATTTTAATATGGTAGCAGTCTTGTCCAAAATAGAACGCTAATGACGCTGATCATGCTGATATTCGCTGGTCAGAAAGTTTAATTGTGATGATGATTTCACCACTGAGTCACAGAGTTCACAGAGAAAAGTAGTTGATTTTCAAAGAAATAGCTGCACCTCTCTAAATCTCAGTGTCCTCTGTGGTGATCTTCTGTTCTTACTACCTATCAGCGATAATCGTCCAGATT
>WJKA01000376.1 GCA_014729375.1 Chitinivibrionales bacterium | reverse complement strand
TTAATCTATTTCTTATTAAATTACATAAAAACAACTAATCAGTATTCAACAGAGGACCATGGCATGATTCCCAAGCTCACTCCGGCCCTGCAGCAGCGTATCGACTCGATGCTGGGCTCCATGAGTCTGACCGACAAAGCCGCGCAGGTACTCGCCTGGAATTTTAATAAACCATCGGAAAAAAATCTTGATTGCATCGACGAGATGCTGGAAAAGTATCCGCTGGGCAGCATATTTATCGGCGGTGCTCCGATGAAACTCTGTGAAATTATCTGTGACCGTGCACGGAGCTGCGGCACGGGGATTCCTGTCGCTGTTACGGCCGATCTTGTATATGGTGCGGGCTGTCGCATGGCCGGAGCGCATATCTTCTCGCATCAGATGGCCATTGGTGCGGCAAATTCCGAAGAACTGGCATATAATGTGGGGGTAGCGACAGCGCGGGAGGGGCGTTCACTGGGCGTGCATTGGACTTTTTCGCCTGTCGTCGACCTGAATATTCATCCAGGCAACCCGATGATGCATTCGCGCTGCTTTGGCGAGAATCCGGTCCATGTGGCGCGACTGGCGCGTGCATATATCCGCGGCATTCAATCCGAACGGCTTATGGCCGCATCCGCCAAGCATTTCCCCGGTGACGGCGTTGAAGAGCGTGATTCACATGTGTGTACTACGATCAATTCGCTTTCCGAGGAAGAATGGATGGATACCTACGGCTATGTCTGGCAGGAGGTGATAGACGAAGGAGTCATGGCGATTATGGCCGGCCATATTGCGCTTCCCTGGTGCGATCCGTCAGTCAACTATCTGGGGCCGCCGCCCGGCACGTTCAGCTATAAAATCCAGCACGATCTGCTTCGTGACCGCCTGGGTTTTCAGGGCGCGATTGTCTCCGACGCGATCTCAATGGTCGGCTACTCCTGTCACATGCGGGCCGGAGATCGCGCACCAGGCAATATCCGCGCCGGCTCCGATCTGGTACTCTATGCCGATCCCGACCGTGATGTTCCCGCTATTGTCTGTGCCGTGGAAGAAAAGCGGTTGACAGAAGAACGCCTTACCGATGCCGCACGGCGTGTCCTGGAACTGAAGGCACGCGTGGGGCTGCTTGATGAAAGCATGGCCGCTCCGAAGATCGACGATGAAGAGCGCCGGCAATGGCACGGCTGGGCAACGCAGATAGCAGAGAAAAGCATCTGTATCGTGCGCAACGAGAATAACGCAATTCCCGTCAGGCTCAAACCGGGTGCGCGTGTGCTGACAATCTCAAGCCAAATCCATGAGCCGTTACGCGGCTCCGTTCAGGAACTCGATACTATCGATGAAGAGCTTCGGGCGCGAGGCTTTATCGTCGACCACCTTTTTGCACCCAAGTATCACCAGGTCATCCCGATCATGCACGATTACGACGCTATCTTTGTCACCACCAACGTGCCCCCGCGTTACGGTACTACCCGGTTTTTCGGCTCCACCAGCTCAACCTTCTGGGAATCTTTCTGGCACGATCACCCCTGTGTGGTGTTCACCTGCCTGTGCGATCCTTACAAGATCTACGAAATGCCCTATCTTCCCAACTGTATCAATGCCTTTTCAAATACCCCGCCCACCCAGCGGGCGGTGGTGAAAGTATGGCTGGGCGAGATCGAGGCTGCAGGGAAATCGCCGGTGCGGCTGGAGGGCTTTTTCGATATGGAAGTATAAGGACAGGACTCACGGGTCGGACCTTTATATTGTCCGACCCTCTTTAAATAACTTGAGAAAAATTTAAACAAATTTGAAAACAAATCATACATTGTTTTTTATAAGTTTATAACTATCAAAGAGTAAAAATTCCCCTTTTTGCTGAACCCGCGGGTTGAATCTGCATTTTTTGCAGGTTCAGCCCGCTTTTAAATTAAATAGGTACAAATAAGCCGGTTGCAGCAATCCGGCGGTATCCCTGACCGGGAAATTGTGCTTAATGAACCGTGTCCGGATAACGCCTTCATTCTCCTTCAGGTGATTCCCCTGATAGTAAGTTGAACTTGTTTGAGAATCATTTAAACATATCTTTGGATACATTTCTAATTATGCAACATTGCAGACAGAAAACCCTGCTAAACCAGACAAATAATTAACCTGCAACGAAAGGGTGACTCATGCAGTATAGGATGCTCTTTGCTGTTTCTTTGTTATTATTAATTGGAAACAGCTTTGCAGCGGACAGGCAGAATGCAATTCTGGAAAAGGAGCTTATTTTTAATCCGCAGGAATTTCTGAATATCAGACCCGGCATCAATAACATGTGTCATGCAGCCACAATTGCCGAGGCAAAAAACAAGACACTGGTATGTATTTTCTACGGGGGCAGTGAAGAAGGCGAATCCGACCAGCAACTGTGGATATGCTATTAGCCGGAAGGCGGAGAATGGACGTTGCCTCGCAGGCTGACCAACTGGCAAAGAGCCGTGTTCAATCCCGTGTTGTTTCAACCGCGTCATAATCCGGATGCACCGCTCCTGCTTTACTTCCGTTTAACCAGCTGGGATGGCGATGGGCAGGTACTCTATTCGGACGATAATGGTGAAACATGGTACGAGCCACCGAATGGTCAAAAATATGCCGACTGGAAAAATCAGTCCGCCGATACACAGTGGGGTACCGATTTGCCTCAGCTCCACTCCGGACATTGTCTGAAAGACAGCAATTTTGGTGGTCCCGACAAAGCGATTCCACTTGAAATGCCTGATGGTTCACTCCTTTTCGGCTCTGGTCAAAGCGCTGATCCATCATGGAAATTCAATGTTGAGCAAACAGACGGGACCAATTACTATGGCGGCAACTGGCAGTGGAACCGCGTCTGTGAGGGAGGTACGCAGCCGACTTTTCTGGTTTTGTCGGAAGACTTCATGAAATTGAAAGTGCTCATGCGTGCAAGCTCGCATCCATATGTCTCAACAGATGGTGGTAAAACCTGGAACTCTTCAAATGGTCAGCCCGACAACGGCGATGCTGCAATGGCCGCCTTGACGCTGAATAATGGCTGGCATGCGTGTGCACATACTCCAAACCGACGCACCCGAATTCAAATTTCAATCAGCCAGGATGGGTCGAGCTGGGAACAAGCAGTTATAGTGGAAGATGATGGTCAGCGGCAAAGTTATCCCTTTATGGCTCCAGGCGCCGATGGGACGTTGCACCTGGTATGGAGCTGGCATGAGCAGCGAGGCGGAGATACACCAGGAGAGAGTTCAATCGGCTACGCTAAAATCGATCCGGATCTCCTTGTCGGCAATTCATCAACTGCTTCATATAAAAGCGTTTCTTCGACGGCATTCGAAAACGCATTATTGCCCGGCGGTGGTAGT
>WJKA01000375.1 GCA_014729375.1 Chitinivibrionales bacterium | reverse complement strand
TGGGGCGCTGTTGATGCGGGCATCGGCGTCTATGCACTTGTGGCGCAGGAGCGCAATCGGGACAATGTATCTCGACAGGAAAAAATCGATTCGTTCCGCAGAACCATGGTGATTAACGGGTTTTTAGATGTCGCGTATATCACGACCGGGATACTGCTGGCCCGGTTTACCGATACTGTCCGTCTTAAAGCCACCGGGGTCGGATTCGTGATTCAGGGGAGCTTTCTTCTGGGATTCGACTGGGCAAATTATGGCCTGACTTTCAGGTGAATACAAAGAGCGAAACGTATGCTGTGAATCGACCTGCCCGGCACTCTATCAGCCGGAATACCGTTTTCCATCACACCATATCAAAAATAATATAAATTAATTGTGCAAATATGTACATCAATATGGTATATTTATGTATGTACAAAAATGTGCATCAAAAATTGATGATTCTGTATGTACAAATTAGCACATGGAGGTTTTGTGGCTGATAATCCGTTCGTTTATGGTGTGACCGTTGATGGGACGCATTTCATAAACAGGGAAAAGGAGATACAAACCATTACTTCGGCACTCGCAGGAGGGCAGAATATTATCCTTTACTCTCCCAGGAGATACGGAAAAACTTCCCTGATCAAAAAAGTGGGCGAAGAGCTGAAAAAGCGGAATATTCTTTATTTTTATGTTGATTTTTACAAGCTCAGCTCTGTTGAAGAGCTGTATACTTTTTATTCGAATGCAATAATCAACGAGCTGCAATCGCCGATAGATAAGATGTGGAATATAATCAAAAATATGATACCGACAGTCAACCCCAGAATAGTGTATCAGGAGCCGGGGCTCCCCTCTGTTGAAATATCCGCGCCTCTTTCTTTATTGACTAAAACACAGACACTTTCAGAGCTGTTTGATGCAGTTGAAAAACATGCGATGAGATCAAAAAAAAAAGCATGTGTTGTATTCGATGAATTCCAGGAAGTTGCTGTTATCGAGAATGGGGAAATTATTAAAAAATGCATGCGATCGAGCTTTCAGCATCACAAAAAAGTCAGCTATGCGTTTCTTGGAAGCAAAAATCATCTGATAAAATCCATTTTTGGCGATACAAACAGTCCATTTTATCACTTTGGCAAGCACATCGACCTTGATGTTATCCGGGATGAATCATGGGCAAAATATATCAGCAGTGGATTTTCAAAAACAGGAGTGCCTGCAGCGGATGATGAAATTGAGGCAGTCATTAAAATAACAGGAGGACATCCGTATTATACTCAGATGCTTGCATCTGAAATATGGGAAGTGAGAAAAGGAAAGAAACGGGCCGAAAAAGCGGATATCGATACTGCGCTTCATTCAATTATCAATGTGAAAAAAGACGTTTTCATAGAAATATGGGAAGGACTCAACGGCAAGGACAGACGGCTGTTAAAATCCATAGCCGGGCACGAGTCTGCAGCGGTTTATTCCACCGCTTTTATCGAACTTCATCATCTGGGCTCAGCGGCATCGATACGAAGAAATATTCAAAAGCTTGTGGCCAGGGATATCCTCGGCCGGACCATGTTGCATGAGTATTATGTCCTTGATCCGCTTTTCAAACGATGGATTGTGCTGGCCGGCTTGGAGAATTGAGCTATTTAATCGTTACACAATATTTATCACTTTTGCGAGGCCTTTCCCGAAAATGCGAATATTCTTCATTCCAGAGTACTGACCTCAAGCCGGGACCAGCCGGGCAGAGCAGCATCAGAAAGATTAATGGCATAATATTTGATAATTGTACCACGAAGACATCACGATAAATTATTGAATTTGTGGTTTATTGTGGCATCAGGTCATAAATTATTTCGTGGCATGGCCTTCCAGGCCATGTGCAATGACAAAAGCATGGTCTGGGAGACCATGCCACGCGACAGAGAGAATAGCTGTATTAAAAAACGCTGCAAGCAGACATATCCAAATAACAGCAATGAACAGTTTTCGCTGAGGAATAACAATAGTGATTCTCCAAATTATTATCGGCATTCTTATTCTGGGAATTCTCGTTCTCATTCACGAGGGGGGGGCATTTTTTAGCGGCCAAGGCGAATGGAATCCGGGTACTCACCTTTTCGATCGGATTCGGGAGACCGTGCAATCACAAATTTATAAAAATTGAAGAAGGAACTCCTCAAACAAATTATGGGCGTTTCTTCTTTTTCACCGCTTTCTTTTTAACGGCGCCCGGCTTCTTTGATTTCGTTTTCGCCGGCTTATCCGCCACAAAATAGACCGGCTCCTTTATACCGTCTTCCTCACGCCACGTATACCGGCAGTGCCTGCACTGCCAGAATTTCTGCGAGAGAATATAGAAAACCGGTGTTCTTCCGCATTGAGGACATCCCATACTGCTCATAAGTATTCCTTTCGTTGACAGGTCGTATCCCGCTCCATAATCATTCCTTCGATCTCAACTCGCTTTTTCGATTTCGGAAAAGCCCGCAAGTTCAAAACAGAATTTACAATCCGATAAACAAGTGTGTCCACATTGAAATTATATGATGTCAGCCGCCGGATATGCGCCTGCTCGGAATCATCGAATCCCATAACAGAGACCTGTTCTGGAACGCTGATATCTTTTCGCTGCAGGTAATCAAGCGCCATAAACGCTACCGTATCGTTTGAGCAGACCCATGCGGTTATTTCTTTCTGTTCGATAGCGCGGTCAAACAGCTTTTCCATTTCCTGCACTAAAACTGCATGCGGCAGCAGGCGAAAGGGAAGGGTGAATGAAAAAAAAGGGTTTGCCGCTCGCGAAAAAGCCGGAGGAACATTTTTCGTCCAGTGCTCAAAGGCATTGCTGAGAGGAGTTATGTCGCATAGTTTATGCG
>WJKA01000374.1 GCA_014729375.1 Chitinivibrionales bacterium | reverse complement strand
TAATCGACTGGCGCCTCTGGATAGCCAATGGTCCCCTGAGATTGCAATTCGATGCCGTCACCCCGGATAAAAAAGTGTTTGATCACCGCTTCCTGCTTGCGGATATCGACCTCACCCCCGCTTTCGGTCAATGGAATGCCCATCAGACTCAAACCACCGCATGAGAGATGTAATCTTGGAAAGGTCTCACCACTTTTCCTGATTACGTTCAGGGTAACCCATGCATTGCCGGGAATAATTTTTTTGAGAAATACGGGGAGCTCAGGCCTGATATTTTCCATCGTGATTTTATTCACCGATACGGCAAGTCTGCTTTCTTCACTGTTCGCCATGTCCCATTTGCCCGTGCAATTCACCGATGCGTGGCGCCAGACACATAAAGCAGAATCCACGTGGACCACCGATCCGTCAAGATTGAGCCGGAGCGCAATGCCGGTAAACTCTTCAGCGGAACCATCGAGCCTGCACACTCCATTGTCAACCCTGAAATTGCCCCGCGCATCGACCAGCCCGGCCCGAAGCGTATCGCTGAAAAAAAATTCACAAACACCGTCAAGCACACCATCGGTTATTACAAGCGATTTCAGGTCCAGCGGTTTTCCGATACGGGCGTTGTCAAGCCGGAGTGAGAGACGGTGACGTTCGCCGGTTCGGGAAAACATACCCGAAAACGACAGATTTCTCCGGCGCGAGGCAATCTTTCCGGCGCAATCAAAATAAAGCCCGTCCCTGTCTTCCCACAGCTTCCCGGCAAGACCTTCTCCGAAATCGATCTGCTCACCGCTGCGACCGACAAACTGTACCGTACCCCTTTTTATGTACAGGTATTCCACCGGAAGGTTTTCCGGCAGAGAAAATGATTGAATAGTTTCCGGAGGCACCCGTTCCCCGGCTGACTCCGGTTTTCCGGCAAAAAGGTCAACTGCAACCTGTGGCCCGAGAAGAATAATTTTGTCGATACTCTCAGCGAAATCCCCTCGCGACCGGACCAGATCAAAAAGAGAAAAGCTCACCTTGATATCATTGACAGTCAGTTTGAGTGCGTAAACAGGGATCGTGACACGGACGTTGACAAGATAGGCGGAAAGAAAACCGAATCTCACTTTCTCGACATCAAAGGTGCCGCCGATAAGCGGCGAAATATGCTCGACCAGTATCCGCTCGATATTCCCCTGCTTTTCAAGGTATTTAACACCCTGATACAATCCGAAAACAAGCGCGCAGAACGATAGAAAAAATACGAGCACCCACTTACGTGGTTTCATTTGCAGTTTTTGATTTTGTGAAAACCAGTTTATCGTTTCTCAATTCGACATTGATCGCATCATTCTCGGAGAATTTTTCATTGAGAAACTCCTCGGCCAGCGGGTCTTCCAGCAGCCGCTGGATCGACCGGCGAAGCGGCCGCGCACCAAGTATCGGATCGAACCCGTGGTCGACAATAAATTTCTTGGCATTTTTTGAAACAGAAAGCTTGATATTCCTGTCGGAAAGCCGCTCTTCAACCTCACGAAGCTGAATATCGACAATCTGCCCGATCTCTTTCTTACCCAGCGCCCGGAATACAATCGTCTCATCGACACGGTTGAGAAACTCGGGATTGAATATGCGCTTCAATTCATCCATGACCTTCGACCGCATGGCTTCATAATCGGATGCTTGAGACGGTTTTCCGAATCCGACCGTGCCGCTCTTTTTAACATCACGGGTACCCGCATTCGAAGTCATGATTATTATGCAGTTCTTGAAATTGACCCTACGCCCGTATGAATCGGTCAAAATGCCGTCATCGAGTATCTGCAGAAGCAGGTTGAATACGTCCTGGTGCGCTTTTTCGATTTCATCGAGCAGAATCACCGAATAGGGTTTTTTCCTGATTTTCTCGGTTAGTTGCCCGCCTTCTTCATACCCGACATAGCCGGGAGGCGCACCGATAAGCCGCGAGACCGCGAATTTTTCCATATATTCCGACATATCAACCCTGACCAGCGCGTCCTCGGAATCAAAAAGCGATTCTGCGATAGTTTTTGCGAGTTCAGTTTTCCCCACACCGGTCGGGCCGAGGAAGATAAACGATGCAATCGGCCGTCGAACGCTGTGCAGCCCGGCCCGGGAACGGCGGATGCTCTTGGCAATAGCGCTGAGAGCCTCATCCTGTCCTATAACCCTCCGGCGGAGCTCGTCTTCGAGATTCAGCAATTTCTTCGACTCTTCTTCCTCGAGACGGGAAAGCGGAATTCCGGTCATTGTGGCAATAACCGAAACTACCGTGCTTTCATCAACCAGCAACCGCTCTTCGGTTTTGTTTCTGCGCCATATCGCCTTTTTTTCCAGCAACACGCCTTTGAGTTTTTCCTGTTTGTCACGAAGTTTCGCAGCGCGCTCGAATTCCTGGTTCTCTACCGCTTTTTCCTTTTCCTTTATCACCTCGGAAATTTCCTTGTCCATATCACGGATTTCAGTGGGTATTTCCATGCTTGACAAACGCTTTCGAGCACCGGCTTCATCGATAACATCAATCGCCTTGTCAGGGAGAAACCTGTCTGAAATATAACGGTCCGAAAGCCTGACCGCAATATCAATCGCTTTATCGCTGTAGGTTACCTTGTGATGTTCTTCGTAATTATGGCGAAGTCCGCG
>WJKA01000373.1 GCA_014729375.1 Chitinivibrionales bacterium | reverse complement strand
CACTCCACGGACTTGGGTATCTGCGAAATCGGCGAAAGATTGGTAATTTCGAGTCCGCATTTTTCGCATCTGTAACTGTAGAGCGGCATTACTGGCCTCCCTTTTCCTGCTGCTGAGCATCGGCCTGGGCTTGCGCCTGCTGTTGTGGTATATCCACCGTAATCGGCTTATTGAATCCCGAATCACGGGCAATATCATTGACAACGGTATCCATGTCAATCATTTTACCCTGCTGCGCAAGCGCCATTTGAACACCTTCGTCCGAAATACGTCTAATGGTTTCAAGGTTCCTGTCCCTGCGGGTAATTGCCGCGCTGTTCACCGGAACACTCATTCTGACCGTAATATCGGTATCGTTTTCAATTTTTTCGCGGTCGGACTGGCGTCTTTCGTACTCATCCCATATTTCCACGAGTTCCGGATCGAGTATTTCGTTAACCGGAAGGTTCTCGCGGGCATAGCGGGCAATCGTCCATATCCTGCTGCCTATGGTTGACATCCACCGCTCCATGATGCTCATACGCCGGGATGACCGCATATCGGACGCCTGAGCTACGAGTCCCGATTCTGTGGCGGTACGGGCAGACCCGGAGCCAAGCTGCATATAGGTCATACCTGAAATCCACATGAAAAGCTCCACGAGGTATCTCATATAGCCCATCTCGTCCGAGTAAATAACATCTCCGTGTAGGAAATGTGCCGCGTTTTTGGCATCCCCGTCCATAACTTCAACGAAATTGAAAACATCGTTGCTTTCAATGGCCTCCTTACCAGCTTCGGTGAGTTTCTGAGCATCGTAAATTATCTTTTCGGGCACCCTCTGCCACCTGTCCTTGATTCTGAGCATCGCATTGTCAAGCTGATTGCAGATATCCTCTACCTTGCTGAGTATCGACCGCCCGTAAAATGCGCCCGGAGTCGGGAAAAACACAAGCGGCACATAGTTAAATTTATTAAAAGTACGCGGCAGCGCATCGAGTTCCCTGACAAATTGCTTTGGTTCCACGGAAGTCGAGCCTACTTCTATTTCACCGGTTTCCCGGTTACGGATATGGATTTCACGTAGTTGTATAAGCCCGTATTCTGCGGACAGTTCGGTGGTACGTCCGGCGCGATTGTCCACATCCCGTTCGTAGCGGGTACCTACTCGGTTGATTTTCAATTCGTTTATTTTCTCGACGTCGAAACGTTCGTCCGCCATAGCGTCCGCTTTCGGCAGTATCTCTTCATTGCCGCAGTACCTTGCGTCCGAGAGGTCTGTTCTGGTGCAGTACGTATCCACAAAGAAGTCACGCGGGTCAAGCGATTGAGCGAAAATATGGCCGCGGACATCATTGCTTGCCATGCCGAGCGTAGGAGTATTGTAGCTTTCGTAGTACCCGCATTTAGCTATCGCAAGTCCCGTGTAGCCCACCCAGTCGGAAGCCTCTTCCGCCATTTGACGGAAATCGAGTTCGTGCGCATAGTGGTTGAGCAGAGCCTCGATAACGGGCTTGATAAACTCCCCGTCATCATTCCTTGCGTGTGCTATGAATGCCGGTTCCTGTGCGACCTGCTGCGCTTTCATATTTTCTAACAGGGCGAATGCAAGCGGATAATTCCACTGCTCTCCCGTTTTGGTCATCTTGTTGATGGCGATATTGGCATGTTTCACGTAAGCCGTTTTCGCCGTGTCGATAGCAACGTCGATTTCCTTGAGTATCGTCCGTTCGCGTTCACTTAATGAAGTACGCTCGTCCGCCATTTAATCCCTCCGCGAGAGCCGCGTTGTGCGTTTTTGAAATTATCTTGCAAGTCCCTTAACATCTGAGAATATTCGGTAGTGGCGCCCTTCTGCTCCTCCCTGTATCGATACTGGTCGAACTGCGGCCGGCAGTTGGCGATATATTTCGCGCAGTCTATGAAGTCGAATTTCCCGCCAGCCATAGCTTTCCTCTCTGAATCCAGGCCAGCGGACCGGAATTGCTTTTTCAGGTACTCGCATCTCGGATGTACGTAGAGCCGCGGCCTGCCGTCACCGCCGATTTCCATCTTAGCCTGTAGCTTGTCAATCCCGATTTTATGGCGTTCCGCGGTACGGACATAGATGCCGTGCTCACGAAGCTGGGTCGATACGGGTTTCATCCCGCCTGTTGTGTGAGCCATGTTACCCGACGGGTCGATAACTCGTTCGACTATACGGTACCTGCTTTCTCTGGCCTTTACTACCCGTGCAAGCTGTGATACGTCACCTCGGTACCACAATTCGTCTATAAAATACCACGTATCGTCCGGCAGTACTGCCATCCAGAGTACGGCGGACGGCTTCGTCACATGGGTGTCAAACGCGCAATATATCGGGCATGCATGGCTTTCCGGGGTGCCGTTACCCATAGTGGGCCTGTAGCCCGTCTCCTCGTAGAATCTGCCAATATCCTTACGTGATATGACGTGATGCTCGTTATTGTAGGTGGGAAACAGTGCGTGTTCTTCACGGATGGCGAATTCGAGTCCGAATTCCGTGCGGAAACCCTGTTTGCCGAGTTTCCGTTCCATATTCGCCTGCCACTCCTCGTCACGACCGGGGCGGCAAGTTACGGGGAATTCGAGCAGTACGCCGCGGTTACCCATCCTTGCCTCGTCAACAACTTCCTCGAAGTCAGAAGCTACGAGTTTCGGTGTAGATTGCACGACAAGCGGCCTGCCGTCGAGAGCGGGCATGAATGATTTCATCATAGCCCTGCATGCGTCTATGTAATTGGCCTCGTCTATCCCCCCGCGTGTAAGCACGTCCGAACGGGGGCCTTCACCGCTGGAGCTATAAGTCTTGATTCTACTGTCGTTTTCCCACTCTATATACTTGGAAGTATGAAGTTTTCCGTGATTCATCCTGACCGGCGACTGCTCTTTCCATGACTCCGGAAGCCTCTCATAGATATATGCGCACCGCCGGAGAAATTCCTTGCCCTCGTCAAGCCCCTTCGATGCAAACCCGCATAAACGGTGGGGGCGTGCCATGCATTCCCAGACAAACAGAATCGCCAATCCCCACGTAGCAAGTATCTGGCGCACCTTCAAAATAACAATCAACTCTTCCGTCAACACGCTATAGAGATGCACACGCAGATAATCCCACCCGCGCTCATTAATCGGGTAATACTTATCGCGTTTCTCCTCTTCGCTCCACGTCTTGCAGTAAGAAGCGAACCGGAAAAGCTTGCGCCAATCAGCGTCCTTGTCGTTGTACTCAATGAAAAAGACCTCCTCCGGCGGAGGCGGATTGTCATAGTCCGGCTTGTACTTCCAGCGTTTGGGAAATAATTTCATACGCCGCCTGTTTTATACTTTGCAAAATATAGCCTGTTGCATTTTGCAACACTGTGTAATTAATGTCCCAAGTAATCCAGATGTCAAGAATAAAATGCTTTTTTTGGAAAAATAATAAAAAAACCTCTTGACCAACCCCACTACCTGATGTAAAATCCCATTGCACATGAGGAAATCACAGGAAAACTTATGGAAATTCGGAAAAGCTCCTGCGAGGTGTCCATCTTGAAAACTGCCTTGCGGGAGCTTTTCTTTAGAATCGCGGCTAACGTCCCGGCCCCTATCGTACTCCCTCATGTGCCATGCCGGGGCGTGGCCGCAATGAAGGAGAACCTGTAATGCCTAAGTGCAAAAACTGTGGAAACGATACAACCTTTCCGCCACGGTCAAAGTCCGTGCGTGTGAAACTCGGCTACTGTGCCGCATGT
>WJKA01000372.1 GCA_014729375.1 Chitinivibrionales bacterium | reverse complement strand
TTTCTTTGCCGGTTTCCCGGTTGAATTTTGCGATAAAGTGATTGATTAGCGGCCCGATATCCTCTTTCCGTTCCCTCAGCGGCGGAAGATGGATCGGGAATACCTTGAGACGATAATAGAGGTCATCCCGAAAGGTGCCTTTTCGTATCTCTTCAAGAAGGTGCTTATTCGTGGCGGCGATTATACGGACATCCGCTTTTCTGGTAGAGCTTTCGCCCACTCGTTCGAACTCCCGTTCCTGGAGAAAACGAAGGAGCTTTACTTGAATGAGTGGAGAGACATCGCCGATTTCATCGAGAAAAATTGTTCCGCCGTCAGCAAGCTCAAAGCGACCGGTTTTGTCCTGCACAGCGCCGGTAAATGCCCCGCGAACATGGCCGAACAACTCGCTTTCCAGGAGGCTTTCGGGAAGCGCCGAGCAGTTGATTTTAATCAGCGGGCCTTTTCGCCGACCGCTGAGATCGTGGATCGCCTGGGCTACAAGCTCCTTGCCGGTGCCGGTTTCGCCGGTAACCAGCACCGTTGCCTGGGATGCCGCAGCCATTTCGATCAACTCAAAAATCTGTTGCATGACATGGCTCGATCCGATGATCCCTCCTGCGCCGCTGCGGCGACGGATCGAGGCTTCCAGCTCGGCAAGGCGGATTTCATTGCGCCTGAGGGCAGAGATATCGGTCAGGGTTTCCACCGCACCCGAAATTGCCCCATCACCATCCTTTATTTCAGCGCCGCTTTTCAGCACCGGAAGGGGTGCTCTGTCCCGGCGTTTAAGATCACATTCAACATTATGGAGCGGTTCACCTTTGAAAATCGGGCATTCCTCCGGTGATTTGCACGAGCAGACCATCAGTTCATTACACGGTCTCCCAATTATCTGTTCTGCTTGAAGACCGCTCATCGCCGACATCGCCCTGTTGCAATACCTGATAATGCATTCCGTATCAACAACACAGACCGCTTCGGCCATTGTCTCTAATATCGTTTCAAAGCATCCTTCGGTTAATTTATTGTCGGGAGTAAGACAATTCATAGCGACACCTTTCTGTTGCAACAGGCGTTGCGACTGCAACAATTGGTTGTTGCGCTGCAACACTATAAAATAGGTTCCGCCATGCTGTTCAGGCAAAATTATCCAATATTAGTAAATTTCTATGCTGGCATGCATATTGCGAATAATAAACATAAACGATGAGAATACATAATTTAATCTGATACAAGAGGAGGACAGTATGTCTAATGCAACAACTGATGCAACATTTAAGCAGGATGTTCTGGAGAGCGACATTCCTGTTCTGGTTGATTTCTGGGCTCCCTGGTGTGGACCGTGCCGGTTGCTCGGGCCGATCATCGAGAAGCTTGGATCTAAAATCGGCAACAGGGCAAAAATATACAAGCTTAACGTTGATGTAAACCCGATGGTTGCGAGTCAGTTCGGTATAACCGGTATTCCAACGGTGATCATCTTCAAGGACGGCAAAGTTGCGCAGCAGTTCGTAGGTTTACGTCCGGAGGCTGTGTATGAGCAGGCATTGTTGGGTTTTAGCAATGTACCGAGCAGGTAAACTGTCGTAAAACTTAGGTTTTATTTGAGTTACGAGGTTGGCAGTCGGATGTGTCCTGTACACCGGTACGTGACAACCGGCTGCGGGCGCTCAACAAATAATTTATCGTATATTATTATTTTATATGGAGTTAAGACAATGACTGTTAAACGGCTTGTTGGCCTCGCTGTCGGGGCTGCGATAGGTTTTGCTGTTGGCTATTTTGGTCGATGCGCCGGCGGGGTCGGGTGAGCGATGACCTCGAATCCCTGGGCAGGGATGGTATATGGTGCGGTGATCGGTTTTCTGGTAACAGTATAATGTTTGTAAGAACTTATCAATAAGGAAGTTATAATGCCAATTTATGAATTCAAGTGCACGAATTGCACAAAGGAGTTTGACGAACTTGTCTCAATAAGTGCAGAAAAAAAACCACCCTGTCCTTCGTGCAGGTCGGAAAAAGTTGAGAAGAAAATGTCTGCATGTGCAGGCTTTTCAGGCAGTTCCGGCGGCTCATGTAATGGAAGCAGTGGTTTTTCGTGAGCATGATGAGTCGGGTCCGGTCTGAATCCGGGTTAAACCTGAATTCCGCGGTTGAATTGCGGCGCTACGCGTAAGCTGTTGGCAATTTTGAATTGCGAAAAGCCTCGTCTTACCTCCCCGGGTAGGACTACGTTTTTCACAACTCAATCTCACACAACATCTTACACGTATCATCCACACTCAACTGCGGAATTTAGGTTAAAAAAGTGAAATAAATAGATTAGATGAGGTTATACTTACATGAAAAAGAGAGTTTTAATTGTCGGCGGCGTTGCCGGCGGGGCGAGTTTTGCCGCGCGCATGCGGCGGCTTGATGAAAATGCTGAAATCGTGATGTTCGAGCGAGGTGAGTATATCTCCTTCGCCAATTGTGGACTTCCCTACCATATCGGGGATACGATCAAAAATCGGGACCAGCTAATAATCCAGACACCGAAATCATTCAAAGAACGGTACAATGTGGATGTCGAAATCGCAACCGAGGTCATTGGAGTCGATACTCGCAAGAAAGAGATAACGGTCAGTCATCGAGGTGAAGAGCGACAGGAACGATACGATTATCTGCTTCTTTCGCCCGGCAGTAAGCCGGTTCGTCCTCAGATTTCCGGAATTGATAACCCAAAAATCTTGACACTTCGATCGATCCCCGATATGGATCGTATCAAGAAGATTATCGACGCCGGCGATGCAAAAAGTGTTGCAGTAATCGGCGCCGGCTTTATCGGCTTGGAGATGGCCGAGAATCTCCGTCACCGCGGCCTCGAAGTGAGCGTTGTTGAAATGGCCGATCAGGTTTTTCTTCCTGCCGATAAAGAGATGGCCAATACGATCCATAAACACATGGTATTGAATGGTGTCAATATCATAGTGGATAATGGTGTATCCTCCTTTGAAACCACAAATGATGACAAGATCAGGCTTAATCTTGCAAAGGGTTCCGGTCCGGTCGCCGATTTTGTGGTATTGGCTATCGGTGTGAGACCCGATACGGCATTTCTAAAAGGTTCCGGCATCGAACTCACCGACCGCGGAGCGATTATTGTAGACAAGCATATGAGAACGAAGGCCGACAATGTTTTTGCCGTCGGTGACGCCATTGAAGTAACCGATTTTATCTCCGGGAAAAAAGTGCATGTACCTTTGGCCGGTCCGGCCAACCGTCAGGGACGAATTGCCGGGGATACAATTGCGGGAAAAAATTCGGAGTACAAAAGCACCCAGGGTACGGCGGTTTGCAAGGTGTTTGACCTGGCAATTGCAGTCACGGGTATCAACGAAAAGAATGCCATGAAGTGTGAAATACCCTACATTAAGTCGTACACCCACTCGGCGAGTCATGCAACTTATTATCCCGGCGCCTATCCGCTTTCAATAAAGCTTCTTTTTGCGCCCGATACGGGAAAAGTCCTCGGCGCCCAGATTGTGGGAAAAAAAGGCGTTGACAAACGGATCGATGTTTTTGCCACGGCAATCCGTCATGGTCTGAAAATCGATGATCTTACCGAGCTGGAACTTGCCTATGCACCGCCGTTCGGGAGCGCAAAGGATCCGGTCAACATGGCCGGTTTTGTAGCCGAAAATATCCGTGATAAGCTGACTGATGTTTTTTATGCAGAAGATATCACCGGGTTTGATCCTCAAAAACAGCAGCTTCTTGATGTGCGTACCGTTGAGGAACACGACCAGGGATCGATTGAAGGATCGATGAACATTCCCATTGACGAGCTTCGCGGCAGATTGAAGCAACTCGATAAAAATAAGGAAGTTATGGTTTACTGTCAGATCGGATTGCGGGGCTATCTTGCCACTCGGATTCTGTCGCAGAACGGTTTTTCGGCAAAAAATCTTTCGGGGGGTTTTACAACCTACTCATCGATACAGACGCCCGATTATGATCCGGTTTATCTGAAAACGATTACCGCGCCGGCCTGTTCTTCACCTGCGCAAAATGAAAATCCCAAGGATATGGTAAAAGTGGATGCCTGCGGACTGCAATGTCCGGGACCCATTATGCAACTGAAAAAAGCCGTGGACAGCGCATCGGAAGGACAAGGGGTAGAAATTACCGCCACCGATCAGGGGTTTGCTCTTGATGTTCCGGCCTGGTGTACTCGCACGGGCAATACCCTTCTCTCCCTCGCTCCTGAAAACGGAGCATTTAAAGCGGTAATTCAAAAGGGCCGACGGGAAGATATCTGTACGGTGGAACAACCTGCGGGTAATAAGAAAACCATGGTAATTTTTTCCAATGATCTCGACAGGATGATGGCCGCTTTTATTATCGCCAACGGCGCCTCGGCAATGGGATCCGACGTCGTCCTTTTCTTCACTTTCTGGGGTCTTAATCTGCTTCGGAAAAAGTCTAACGGTGTAAAAATCAAAAAATCGATCATGGAAAAGATGTTCGGTATGATGATGCCCCGGGGGCCGGAAAAGACAAAGCTGTCCAAAATGAATATGGGCGGCATGGGAACCGCAATGATGCAGCAGGTTATGAAAAAGAAAAACGTCTTTTCTCTTCAGGAACTGGTAGGACGGGCGCGATCAAACAACATCCGTTTTGTCGCCTGTTCCATGTCGATGGATATCATGGGTATTAAAAAGGAAGAGCTTATCGACGGTATCGAATTCGGCGGGGTCTCCTACTATCTCAACGAGGCGGATAATGCAGCTTATAACCTGTTTATTTAGAAGGGGTTAGTATGAAAACAAGAAAAACATTACTCATAATGGCAGTCGTATTGCTGAGTGGAATGGTGTTATCGGCGGAGAAAAATTCTGAGAAGGCTGAAGAAAAATCTGCCATAAAGGTGATCTCTTCGGCCGATGAACTCAACTCCATTATCGAATCGGC